>DCUU01000071.1 GCA_002328565.1 Candidatus Moranbacteria bacterium UBA2206 | reverse complement strand
TTTTTTGCAAAACTTCCAATGTTTCCACTTTCAAAGGGTTGGCTTCATGATTGGGAAAGTTACCATCTAATTCTTCGAATAAATAATCAACTTCCAGATTTTCCGGAAATTTTTCAAACACTCCTTTTTCCACTGCTCCCATACTATTACCAAAATCAACTACAATCTTTTTCTTAGCAAAATCTTTGTTAAAAAATCCCGCCACATAATCAATATATTGATTCCCTATTTCAAAATTTTCTGAAACCTTTCCCTTGTTTTCGGCGTCAATAAATTCACTCTTAACGGCCAACTCTTTTATCTCCTCCATTCCACTTCCCTCTCCAATCGGCACCGCACCTTGGAAGCAAAACTTCATTCCATTATACTGGGCTGGATTGTGTGAAGCCGTAATAATAACTGCTACATCTACTTCCAATTTCCAAGAAGAAAAATAGGTCATGGGCGTCGAAGCCAATCCAATCTTCACTACGTCCGCCCCTTGATCAGTTATGCCTCTTAATAACGCCTCTTCCATTTCCGGTGAAGATACTCGCATATCGCGCCCTACGGCTATTTTTTTGGCCTTAGTAAACGTCACCAAAGCTCGACCGATGCTATAGGCAGCTTCACTATTTATTTCTTCTGGATATAGCCCCCGAATATCATAGGCCTTAAAAATCTTGGGGTTTATTTGCATATAGTTAATTTTACTATTTATACCCCAATAATAGCATATTTTGAGCAATTTTTGAATTATTACGAATATACATATAAAATGTTATAATTTAACTATGGAAACTCTTAATTCACCTTTTAAGACGGAATTTGCCATCCTTGCTCTCGGCGCTGAATCGGCTGGAAATTTTTCAGTTTTTAAAAATGGAAAAATTTATTTTTCCAAAGACTTTGGTAATCTTTTAGAAGAAAATAATTGGGAAAAATATCAGAAAAAAGTTTTAGCATATTTGAAAGATAATAAACTAAACCCAAAAATTATTCTCACTGACCTTCATCCATTATATAAAAATACTACTTGGGGGAAAGAACTCGCTAGAAAATATAAAGCGAAGCATATTTCTATCCAACATCATCATGCCCATATGTTTTCTGCTATCGGCGACAAAATTTTGCATGATACTGCCTACTTACTACCTTCTACTTTTTATGGGATTGCTGTGGACGGTACTGGTTTTGGAGTAGATGAAAAAATTTGGGGTGGAGAAATATTTCAAGTAGAAAGTAGAGAGAATAAAGTAGAAAGCATAAAAAGAATTGGACACCTAGAAAATCGAATAATGATTGGTGGGGATTTAGCTGTGCGAGAGCCAGCCAGAATGTTGATTGGAGTTTTATATAAAATTTTTTCAGATTCCTCCTCTCCCTTTGGGAGAGGATGTCGCGTACTCGCGACAGGAGAGGGTAAGGGCGAAATACAACACAAAAAAAATATTTATAATTTCATCAAAAAATACTACACCAAAAATGAATTCGAGCTTATATATAATCAGCTTCAAAAAAATTTCAATTGTTTGGAAACTTCCAGCGCTGGAAGAGTATTAGACGCTGTTTCTATTTTGCTGGGATTTTGTGGGAATATTAGAAAATATAAACACGAACCTATAGATTTGTTAGAAAAAAATTCGATTGCTCCGTATTTAGATCTAAAACCAAAAATAATTTTTGATGAAAAAGAAAAAATGTATGTTTTGCAAACTACTCCTCTTTTTGAATACTTACTAAAAAATATCGAGAAAAACAAGGAACGATTAGCCGCTACTGCTCAACTCTACATCGCCAATGGATTTTATGAAATAATAAAATTATCTTGTCATCCTGAGCGAAGTCCGTACTCGGACGAAGTCGAAGGATCTACTAAATATTATAACCAACCAAACCACAACGCAGATTCTTCGACTTCGCTATGCGGAGTTTATCCCGCTCGTAGCGGGGCTCAGAATGACATATTTATCGCAGGTGGTATCGCCAACAATAAAATAATTTCCAACTATCTTATTTCCAAGGGCGCTTACGCTTCCAAAATAATTCCCCGTGGTGACGCCGGACTTTCTTTTGGGCAAGTTATTTATTATTTGAATTTAAAATAAAAAAACAGCATCGGTCCAAAGTTTGGACCGATGCTGGCGTGTCTATATTTTCCAACCCCGCTTTTTGGCAATTGCCACAATCAGCTGGGCTGTTTTTTTATCAATTTTTTCCTCCCTCATAAGCTTATCAATAAAAACTTCATCATCATCCTTCATGAAAGGACCGTCTTCCTCACTAAATCCCAGCTCCCTCAAAAGAAAAATGGTATTACTGATAATTTTTTTATTTTTCCAACAATGGCCGGCTTTCAGAAGTTCTCCTACGGTCGGAAAATGAGCCTTCTTGATGGGCCTTTTGAGGCCATAGTTTAAAAGTGCAGTCGCGCTCATCGTTCCTAGAATTCTAGCGTCCATTCCCAAGATGTTTTCCTTTGAAATTGTTTTGAGAATTTTCAATGTGACAGTCTTTTGTGGCATTATTATCGAATCAATTCTGGTTATTCCGATTGATTCAAACATCGTCAGAACAGACTGGTGTTTGATCTGAAAATAATAATGCCTCCAAGTCCGAGAATATTCATCTTCGAGATAATCGAAGACTTCTCTTAGCTTCGTTTTCGCTTTCAATCTATCCATTTTTTTCTGAATACTTGCATATTCAGAAGGATAATGACAGGCTTTTTTGGCTTTTTGGTGAACCAATAAAACCATTTTTTCTGAGATATTTTTTGGCCAACCAAATTCCTTAGACAGACTACAAATGCTTTTGTCCATTATGTCTTTTTTCATTCTTAATAAAATTCCTTACCGTGTGCGGATTCAAATCAATCCCAATTCTTGATCAACCATGATTCTGATCAAAAAATTAGTAAACTGTTGGCCGGCGCCAAAAGGATTACGAATAATCCTCTCTTGCAATTGATCTCTTTTGAAATCAATCATTGACCATCTGATGTTTTCAGCTAACAACCTCAATATTTTATGCGTCAGAATTATACCTCTTTCTTCTAGAAAAACTCTAGTTTTATTCTTTTTTCTAGATTGAACATTATCAAATCCAAAATCTTCAGTTAATATAAATTCCGTCAATAACCTACCTGCGAGATCATTATTCTTTTCTATTTTTTCAACAATATTATCCAGACCAAAATTTTCAAACAAATAATTCCAGTCTGCATTGTTTCCAAGAAATGACATTAGGGCGTGCGATTGCTGTACTGTGATTTCCATAATTACTCAATTTCCTCCAAGTTTAATTCCTGCTTTAGGTTAAATTTAGTTTGATTTTGCCACAGCACAAAAAAAATCTTTGAGATTATCAAAGACACTTTTTATGTTGTGGCAAAATAGGTTTATTAAATTTTTAAAGAACTTTCTTCTGTAATTATAGCAAGAATTTATATTTTTTCAAAATTACCTTCCTAATATTCAATGTTAGGAAAAGACAATAATTGCAAAAAAACTTCACTACCATATATAGGTAAATGGTAGTGAAAATAAAAAAAGGCGATGGATAAAATATCATCCACCGCCTTTCGATGTAGTGCCATAAAAAACTTAAGCATTAGGCAAGAAAAATGAACCTGCCAGATCTGTTGCACTTTTTTCGAGAAAACTTTTCGCTTTCGTCTGTTCTGCTTCTTTTTTGGCTTTCAGTAAAGCTTTTCGAGTGAAGCGCAATCGGGCCAAGTGCATATCGCGTGTCTCCGGAGGATAATTATCCCAAGAGGAAAGTATCCCATTTTCAATCATTGCAATAATTTCATCAATTTTCCAAAGAAAAGAGAAGTCTCCTATTGCCACAATAACTTTTTGTGCCCGTTCGGCTAATATCCAATCCTGAAATGAATATTTATTGTCCTCATCATCATTATCCACATTGTCTCTTAGCCCCATACTTACCATTACATCCAATAGTTTGCAAAGGAATTTTTTTAATGACGGTATCATGGGATAAAACTTGCAAATGTCCTCTATTTTTCCTGCAATTAGCTTGGACGCAAGACTTGCTTTTATACCATTCTCCATTTTGCTGATGCGAATGGTAAATTCAATCGCCCTGATCGAAAGTCTGTCATTTTTAGCGTTATAAATATACCAGGACAGAATTTCTGGGAGAAAATCAACTTCCCGCCAGGAACAATCGCCAGATAAAATCCATAAAATAGTACTTTCCGCCCATTCAGCAAAATGATCCTCATGCAATGCGGTCTCTTTTAATTGTTCAATACAATACTTCCTGACCTCGTAAATTGGCCATTCCATAAAAACGCCTATTGGATTGCTTTTTGCCTCTTTTAAAATGTCATCTTGGTAATGAACTGCTCGCTTAAATTCCTGTCCTTTCATAACAACCTCCTTCGCCCTGTTGGGCTATTGTATGTTAACAATCATGCCGGTTGGCACAATTCAATACAATCATACTTTATAGATTTTGTCAACAAATCCTCGGAATCAATTTCCCCCTCGGCACTTCAATTTTTTTGACAGCACCAATTTTGGTTTTGAGCCAAACTTCTTGACCCTTTTGCACTTCTCCTATAATTCTAGCAGATTTATTATATTTTTTCAAAATTCCAATTACTTTTTGAGAATCTTTTTTCGCCACTGTCGCCACAAATCTTCCTTCTGACGGAAAAGAAAAAACATCGATGCCAAGAAGTTCTGAAATCGCCACGGTTTCTTTTTTGTACGGCAAAGTTTTTTCCTCTAGCACAAATTTAGTTTTTGATTTTTCCGCCATTTCATTGAGCACGGCGGACAGTCCGCCACGCGTTGGATCTTTGCAGGAAGTCAGATATTTTGAAACTGATTGAATTTCGCAAATTAGTGGTTGGCAATCGCTTTTTATTTTTGTTTGATAGTTAAACCTCTTAGCCAAAAGTGCTACAGCATGCTCCCCAAGATTACCAGAAACGATTATGTCGTCCCCCGCTTTTGCGCCATCATTAGAAATTATCTTGGAAGCCAATCCTACTCCCGAAGTGGTAATTTCGATTTTGTCGATCTTGCCTTTTTCTGTAACCTTTGTGTCTCCCGTCACAATTGGCACACTAGTTTTTTTTGAAATATCTTGAATGGAACTTATTATTTTTTCTAAATCACTTTGCAAAAAACCTTCTTCAATCACAATACTTAGCGAAATTCCAATCGGCTTGGCGCCCATAACCGAAAGATCATTTAGCGTTCCGCAAATCGCAATTTTTCCAATGTCGCCTCCTGGGAAAAATAACGGATCCACGATAAAAGCATCCGTAGTGAAAACTAATTTGGAAGTGGACATCGAATGTCCATTATGGACATTCGATGTCCACAAATTTTTAAGATCATATACCGCCCCATCATCTTTAGTATTTTGCCATTTTCCTTTCACGCTCAAAATATTCCTTATGCTTCCAATAAGTTCCTCCGATTTTTTTCCTCCTCCGCCCATTTCAAGTTCGATTATTTTATTATTTTTCATAATATTATTCAGAGAAACGAAAATTAATATTACAGCTCCCTTCTCGCGAAACCATACAAGCACCTTGCGGATTGTCCGACGTGCAAGATTTTCCAAATAACGGGCAATTTTTTGATTCAATTAGTCCTTGCAAAACTTCTCCGCAACGACAAATGCTTTTTTTAGGTTTAATTTCTTTTTTTATTTTCGCAATCAAATCTCGATGGATAAATTCGGCGTCAAGATGCTGATATTTTTTTCGAATTTTCAATCCTGAATCTTTTATTTCTCCCAAGCCTCGCCAAGAAGCATTCCTGACTTCAAAAATTTCTGAAATTAATTTTTTCGCTTTTATATTTCCCTCTTTTTTTACTAATCGCCTATATTCATTATCAACTTTTTTTTCTCCAGAAATTATTTGTTCTAAAAGCATTTCAATCGCAAGAAGAACATCCTCTCCGCCAAAGCCAGCAATCACTTGTGGGATTTGGAATTTTTCATAAACTTTCGTGCCGATAATGGCACTCACATGCCCGGGGTTGATAAAACCGTCAATTCTGATTTTATTATTAGCCAGTAAGGCTTCCATTGCCGGAGGGAAAATTTTGTGGGAAGAAAAAACCGTAAGGTTGTTTTGAATTCCCCAGGCCGTCATTACTGTTGTTGTTTCAAAACCAATTCCCCAAAAAACCAAATTGGGAATTTTTCTGGAAAGTTTCAGCGCTTCAGTCACATCATAGACGATGTGGACTTGCGCCCCCTTTTGCCTAGCATTTTCCAGACTTCCCAAGCTTCCGGGAATATTAGTAGCATCACCATAGCAGGCAATCGGAATTCCTGAAAGCGCGAGCCCTGTTATGATATCAATTTCACTTTGATCAGTCACGCAAACCGGACACCCAGGACCAGTAATGAGTTTTATATTTTCCGGCAAAATACTTTTTATCCCATGCTTGGCGATACTCTCCGAATGTGTTCCGCAAAGCTCCATAAATCGAAGTGGCCGATTAATTTTTTCTGCTTTTTTTTGAATATTTTGAACTAATTTTTTATATTCCATAATACCTTTACTACTGTATACTAGAATACGGTAGTATTTTTTATTCCGCTTTATTTCAAATATTTTTTAATCTCTTTCACATTTTCGTTCTCCATCTTTTCAATCGCAAAACCGGCATGCACCATCACATAGTCGCCAACCTTAACATCCACAATGCTAATATTTATTTCTTTTTGCACGCCCCGAAACTCAACTGTTGCCAGTTGACTATTGATTTTTATAATTTTTCCTGGAATTGCCAAGCACATTTACCCTATTAAGTAAGATTTGAGCCTGCTTTTTATATATATCGCTTGCCATAAATAGTTTTCAGATACTTTTCTCTTTTAGTAGCATCTTGCTGATTTAGGCAAGCTTCATAATATATAAGACTTAGTGGTATTCTGTTTTTAGTAGAAAGCACCAGTCCTTTGTTATGTTGCTCAAATCTTAATTTTAAATTTTTAGTATAACCTACATAATTTTTATTATCTTTTTTACTTTTCAAAACATAAACATACTGCATGTAAATTTGGCTAAAAATTTAAAATTTACTTAATAGGGTGAATTTTTCCTATCTTTATCTTCTCCTTATCTCTCACCAATCTCGCCACTTCTCTTTCACTCAACACATAATCTAAATTCTTATCTTTTTTTGCTTTTTCATAAATTCTTGAAGAAATGAAAAATATCACAATATCTTGCTGATTTATTTTTTTGGTTCTGGAATATTCATCTTTAATCTTTTTTACAAATTCAATTTTCAAATTTTCTTTTCCTAATTTTACAATTTTCTCAAAACCTAAATTAATTAGCAATTTATTCAAATCTTTCTCTGCGCTTATTTTTCCCGTCACCTTTAATATTTTTTCTTCTATCCCAAGATCCAAAACCGCCACTGAAAATTTTTCAAGATTATCCAAATCATCGACGATTTTAACATAATCATTCTGATCAGTGAGCGCTCCCGTTGGACAAGCCTCTGCACATTTTCCGCAAAAACTGCAATCTAAAACTTTTTCATAGGGCGTTCCAACTACCACAGAATTAC
>DCUU01000030.1 GCA_002328565.1 Candidatus Moranbacteria bacterium UBA2206 | reverse complement strand
CAAATTTTGTCAAAGTATTGTTAAAGATTTCCGCCAAAAAGGTATCCGCCAAAAAATCTTAGGTTTCCAGTCTTGGACCCGCTTTCCGCCAAAAAAATCACGGGAAGGCCCGCAATTCAATGGGCGGCGGTCGCCGCCGCGAAAAATTTTCCTCCTAAAACTGACCTAAGTTACACTTTGGAGTACATCTTCAACGAAGCTCGAAACTATTTTACCAAGAATGTGTAGTAAAAATCAGCTTGGTATGCCCCCGATTCTTCGCTTGGCCCTCTCCGGCGTACCTCCGAGGGCCGGCGCTCGCAGACCGGCAGCCGGCTTGGAAATCGGGCTTGGCACAACGCATTTTAGCCGAAAAGATGGGGGGAAAGGGGGGAAAATGAATTTTAATTGATATTTTTTCGTTTTCTTGCTAGTTTTAATACTCGTATTTAGTATAATAGAATTAGAGTAAATATTAATTATTTAGTCTATTAAAAAACTTATGTCAGATAAACCAGCCTCGATAAGAGCGATTGAATTCACAAGAGCCGTGTTTGAGTATGTTCATGGAAATATCGGCTTATTAAAATTTAATATTGAAGAATTAAAACCTGTTGATCCGGCGGAAGGGGAGGCGAATAAATGGGAAATAATCTGTAGCTTTTATGAGACGTTAGGAAGTACGTCTCCTTCTCGTTATAGAGTTTTAGTAAATTTGGTAGACAAAGCGGTTGATATAAAAAAATTAAGCGGAGAGCCAAGCGAACCGGAAAAGAAATTCAATATTACGGAAGAGTCACCCGAAAAAGAATAATCAAAGAAAATGTATTTGGATGTTACCCATCTCGATTATGACAAAGATATAGTCCCATTCATAAGGAATGGGATTATTATTGATACTAGCATCATTGATATCATCGTAAATGGATTGGTGTTGACGAGGATTAGTAGAAAAGAATCAAAAGACCTTCCCGAATATGACGCCCTTCTATTATTTTTGGATTTGATTAAAATGTCGAACAAATGGGATAAATTCGTAATTACGCCTCATATATTAACCGAAGTCTGCACACATTTCCGGAAAACATATAATAAACGCCCAGATTACAGCAACATAGTTGAAGAAGTTTTCCCTTTCATAATGAATATGGACGAACAATTAGTCACCAAGAGAGATATTATGTCGTGCATCAATTTTAAAAAACCGATTATTGAAATAGGAGATATCTCTATAAATATAGTAGCTAATAATTTTATCTCTGCTACCGAAAAAACTGCGATCCTAGCTAAGGATAGGCTCCTAAATGGAGAGTATAAAGATAACCCGAACGTTCTGGTAATGGATTATGAAAGTATAGTACTTAATCTTTTATAGAAAAAATAATTTATATTTTAAAAAATGGAACCAGAAGCTGATATTAGCAAAATTGATTTAAATAAAACTAATTTCCATCCAATTCTAAAAGATATAGAGAATATTTTTTGGTTTTTTGTTTTGTCCAATTATGCTTTAACTGCTCCAGATATTCAAGAAATAATAAAAGCCAAAAATGAACCTAGCATGATATCCATGCTCAAGAAATACAATGAGTGGGTTGAATTAAAAATACAGATCAGCAACGATCGGAAAACATATCATTCGACTGCGAAATTATTGAATAGCTTAGTTCTTATGGGAAAAGCAATTGCTATTCTTACATACGATTTACTTTCAGCTTCAACCTACAATTCAAATATTAACAAATTAGAAGAATTTAAATTTCTAAGATACATAAGAAATGGCGCGGCCCATTATAATAAATTCAACCTTAAAGATGAAGAAGGAACCTGGAAATTAGGAGAAACAGAAACCATTAAATGGGGAAATAAAGAAATAAATAGGCAATTACATGGCAATCAGGTCTTTAATGACTTTGTATCTGTATTCGATATGTTTTTATTGGCCGATCATTTCTCAAAGAAATTAGGAGAAATAGATCATAATAGAAAATAATTTTGTATTTATAGAATGGCATAAATTCTGTGCCTGAATTTTGTCCATCTTTGGCATTCCGAAGGCATGCATTCTACAACGCAGAGTTAATGCAGAGTTTTTCTCTGGCACAACGCCTACCCTTTCCCCCCATCTTTTCGGCTAAAATGCGTTGTGCCAAGCCCGATTTCCAAGCCGGCTGCCGGTCTGCGAGCGCCGGCCCTCGGAGGTACGCCGGAGAGGGCCAAGCGAAGCCTAATCGGGGGCATACCAAGCTGATTTTACTACACATTCTTGGTAAAATAGTTTCGAGCTTCGTTGAAGATGTACTCCAATACAAAAATCACCGAGAAGGTGGTTTTTGTTGTTTTAGGCAATGGTGGTAGAATAAAACAATATGTTTGGTAGGAAATATAAATAGGAATTTTGATTATTGGCGTTAGTCGGCGAAATTTGGGTTTTTTCTGATTATTGTTTTTAAAAATATTATCAAACGACATGAGGTTTAATAAAAAAGCATTATTGGTGGTATTTTTTATTGTTTTTCTGACATTTGGACTTATTGTTTTGATAATTTTCGGCAAATTTGTTCATGATAGCCGGAACAAGCCAAGTTTATTCGGAGTCGCAAAAAGCTATAATTCGTACGATAAGATCGAAATTGAAGCAACCTGTCTGGCGGCAAAACAACCCGCTTGCGGATATAAGGGCGGTGTTCAGACAGACGGATTTCTTACCGATATAACAAAATGGCAGGTCTATCGCAACGAAGTGTTTAATTTTGAAATTAAATTTCCGGGCGATTATGGAAAAGGGTATGTTGTCAGCAATAAGTGCGGTAATTTAATAGGGGATTCTTTGGACATTACGCCTTACGAATATGTGGATCCATCAGGAGCTTATTATGGGGGTTGGTCTCCAAGTTATTTGATTGCCGCTTATTCAAATAGGCAAAACTTTGGTCCGGTTGATTTTGTTTCTTGTTTAATTGAGGAGCCTAGCCGTTATTTTTCCAAGATCGATAAAATTATTAAATCTGAAGATTTTTATATTGGTGAAAAATCGGTTCCGGCAACCCGTATCACTTTGGATAATCTAAATACGGTAATCATAATACCTGTTGGTGGAAATGTTATTACGCTTGGCTTTTTCAATGGCACAAAAACCGAACGAAAACCAGAAGAAATTGAAAAAATGCTTGCCACTTTTAAATTTTTAGAGGACAAAAATATTTCCCAAAGTATTAAAAAATTTAAAATTACACCTGCACTCTATACTTATGGTGATTTTGGAAAGGGGTCAAAAGCGGTTGCTTATACTGATGAGGTGGCAAGAGTCGAATTTCGGCAACGAGGACTGAACGCGGGCAATTATTCTGATAGCGAAGGATTTCTGGTTGGGTTGGGTGAGAAAGTGGCTACGGCGGATGGTTTGATTAGATGGGAAATGCTTATGCCTAGTAACGGCGATTGTTATTTTGAAACCATTTGCGCATTGGGTTATAACGAACAAGGAATAAAAACCGGAGA
>DCUU01000025.1 GCA_002328565.1 Candidatus Moranbacteria bacterium UBA2206 | reverse complement strand
AAAAAACAAAACTGACTACCATAGTCCCTTAAGCAAAACTGGAAAAAATGTTCTTAAAGCTAGAACAATGGGGCACTTAACAAACTAGCAACGAAGCTGAATCTGGACCGTGTTAAGGGGTTATAAGAGACCTGAACCAGAGACCAACGAAATCTTATAATAAGTTGGACCCGAATGGGCACCTAAGCCAAAGGGAATAGCCAAAACCACGATACTCTCGGGGTTAGGGCAGGTTTTAAGCTAAACCCTTCAAGCACCATTCCTTTGTACCGCCTCTAGGCGGATTAAATAAATAATAATAGATGAATTTAAATATCGAAGATCTGTACTTCCACGAGGAAGCCTAAAAATCGATAGATAGTATTGCCTCACGGCAAATCGAAGATAAGAGAAAAATAAATGGACGGCGGCGAAAATAAGAAGCAAATATTTGACAAAATTAATAATGGAAATATATTTATAGGATAAACGAAAACATTAAGGTGATCCAATGAATAAAAATCTTTCAGCAATAATATTTTTGATTAGTTTATTTATTGGACAAGCAAATGCACAATGTGCTCAAGGAGCAAGCCCAAGTAGTTCAGATTCAACTTGTATACAGGGCACTACTGGCATAGCAACGATAGCAAGTCCATCTTCATCAGCAACAGCAATCATGCCCTTTGTTCCAAGAGCCAATATGTCTTGCACAACACCATGGGGTGCTACGGTCCCAGAAATGGGTAGAGTTGTGGCATACCAATCAGCAACAGGAACATTTGATCCAGTTCTTCAAGAGAACAGTTGTGTTTATGAAGAAAGAACTTGCATCAGTGCTGTTTTATCAGGAACCTATCAATATGAGGATTGCAATTCTGGACCATTAAATGGTGCTTGTGGTGCTGCAAATGGACAAACATATTATGCACCAAATGCACCAGCACCACAGGATTTATGCAATCCAACAACTAACTTAGACCCCAATGACCCGACAGAATCAACATTTATATATTCATCTTCTTCTGGCAATTCTATTCCACCATTAACTGGCAGCACATTCAATTGGACGTGTTCAGGCCAAAATGGTGGAACAACTGCATCTTGCTCTGCAAATTTCGTGAATACTTGTTCTGGCCCAGTTACAACAAATTGGACAGTTGGTGCAGCACAATGTCAAGGAACATATAACGGAACCATTACATCTGGAACAACTGTTCCGGTTAATGCAACTCCAACTGCCACATATACGGGAACTGGAACGGGATCACTTTTATGTTCCAATGGAACTTGGACTGGTGGGGCTGGTGCTATTACTTGCAATGTGCCAACATTATTAACTTGGAAATATGTCAGCAATCACCCGATTTCATACTTTTGGAGAGATGCTGGAGGTGGTGCCCTTGTGCCCGGCGAATCTGGAACTTTTAATAATTATAGTATCGGATTACAAGTTCCAGCTATCTCTTATCAAACTTCGATTCCAAATTTAACTTGCACAACTCTAAATAGCTATTTAGCTCTTAGACTTAGCTGTTCATCGACAGGTTTTGCTACATTTGCTTGCAATCATAATCTTTATCAATGTAAATATTAGTAAATGATCATTTTTGATGATAAGTTAGTTTATCAAAAATAATTTTGAAATTATTTTTTCACAGGAATAATAGATTTTGTTTTTTTATTATTCTCTGGCTCATTCTTTAACTTCATTTCCTTAATCGTATCCATCACAGCTTTTTTTTCAACCCTAAAAACTGGATCATTTTTTTCCAACCAATCTAATCTCTCTTTAAGTGATCCTGACATATTAACCCCTCTTTCTTATAATTTCAATTTTTGGCTTTGAGCTGGTTTACCTAACTTATTTTCATAAACAGCTAATTTTTCGGCTTGTTCCTGCATTTTCTTTTGAAGTTCTTCAAGCTCTTTATCTTGCTGTTTTACTTGATCTTTTGTTTTTTTCAAATCGGTAGCTATCGCAACCACCCGCCTATCCGCATCGTGTTTCGCTTTTGCGACTTCTTCAACTCTTTTCTTTTCCGCTGCCTCAACTCTCATTTGTGCTTCTTTTAATTGATTTTGAGCATTTATCGATGGCTTATGCAAACCAATTAAAACACCAGAAAGAACACCAGCTAACCTCTCCCCTACTTGATTATTTTCAATATCAAATTCTTTTCTGGCTTTCTCTTTACCTTTTTTCAAACCATCTTTGTACCCGCTAGCTGCAACTGCCTTTGCATTTGCAAAAAACTCAGCTTGTTTCTTTTCAGCAATCCAAGCTTTACGAGATATACGACGAACACCCGGACCCAAACGAGTTAAACCAAATTTAATTCCGACCTTTTTTGAGAAACCATCTTGGAACCCTCGCATCGCTGCTTTATATGCCTGGTTCTGTTCTCCCTTCAATTTTCCTTCCAATTTTGCTTGCTTCGATGCTTTATAGCCTTCGTGAATATCTTCTAATTTTTCGCCTATTTCTGGAATTGCATAAAAATGAATATGTGGATGGGCCTCATCATTATGAGTAACAACAGATTTCAATCTATCTCCGTATTTTTCTTTTAGAAATTCGACAACCTCATCAGAAAACTTCTTAAAATCTTTTTCTCTTTCTCTGGGAAGTGAGGCAACACCAGCTAATAAAATTAAACCATCTTTTCTAAATTTTCGACCAATTTCATCTCGTGTATTTTCCGCATAATTTACACACATCGGCTCGATATCTTCCGGATTACATCCGAAAATTATTTCTGGTTCTTCTGGATTTTCAATGTGCGGAATGTTCCCAAGCTTTCTTCCAACTTCAGCAATAATTTCTGCAATACTTCTTCTAGATCCACCGCCTTTTGTTTTTCCGCCATTTATTCCATATGCATCGACGTGTATAAATTGATATCCCATTTTTGCCCCCTGACTTTGCTTTTCTTTTTTATTTTGGCTTTTCTCTCATCTCATTTAATCGGGTATTTTTGCTTTGTCAACATAAGTATAGAGACCGACTATGCTTATTACACTACGTTTCATAAGCGCGGCCACTCCGTGGAAACAGCCAGAGGCAAAAACCTTCCGTTACAGAAATAAAAAAACCACCTCGAGGGTGGCTTTTCTAATTTCTACAACGGTTAATTTTTTAATTTTATTAGCTTTAAAATTTTCTCTTGAACTGGATTTGTGATCGCTGTTAAATGTTCTATTCCAAATTTATTTGAATAAGTTGCAACATTTACCGAGTCAATTTCGTGTCCAAAAAATTGGCATCTTGCTTCGAATTCAATTCCATTTTTCAAAAAATAATCATTCAAAAATTTTCTGATTGAATGAAAAACAAGCTTGCCTCGATCAATTTTTTCGATCTCCAAATGTCTTGCAAATTTTTTACCAACTGCATTTCCTGACCCTTTACCCTCCCTCGAAACATATTTAAAAATGCAATCGTTGATCTCTTTTTTCTCAATAAATTCAGAAAAACCGTTATCAAAAATTTCTTGGGGCAAAGGAATTTCTCTTTTTCCTGCCGAAGTTTTTGAGTCACGGATTGTTAAAAACCAACTATTTAATTCTGATTTTTTAATCTGCGATTTACAAATCGAGGTCAATTCTCCAACCCTGCAACCAGTCACAATTTCCAATAATAGAATGTAAAAGTAATCCGGGTCTTTTGTTTTTTGCTCTAAAAAATAACTACCAGTAAAGATTGTAAAAATTTCGGAAGCTTCAAAAATCAAATAGCCATCGGTTAATTTCTGCCTTTTCGTCAACAGGTTTTTTCCTGCTGCTGGATTTTTCCCAATCAAATAACCTTGCTCTATTCCAAAATTTAAAAGCGATTTGAGATAACCGACCTTGCTATCAATCGTCCGAGCAGAATTTTTTTTCTCTCCCGCCAAAAATTCTTTGTATCTTGAAAAGTCACTTGGCAGAATTTCAGCAATAAAAGCTTTTGACCTATGGAACTCCACAAATTCTTTTGTCGTGTTTTTGTAGGCTGTTACGGTGGCAGGCTTGATCTTCTTCAATAAAAGCAATTTATCTAAAAGCTCAGTCAAAGAAAGGGACTTCGTAGAAGGAAGCACTTTCAAAAGCTCCCCCTCAGGGGGTAGGGGGGTGGGAATTGAGGGTTTTGAGACACTTTTTAGCATCCCTAGGGCTTCTATCATTCTTTCGTGATCATCCGCTCCATCAGCCCTTAAAACGCCTCTGGCGAGGTCAATTTCATATTTACGGATCTTGTCAAAGTCAAATTGCATATGAGCCTGGAACAGTTGCATTTTTGCCACTAGCTGGCTTTCAATGGTACTTGCTTTTTTTCTGATCTCGTGGCCTTCACCAGCACCGAGAGCGAAAGTCAAAAATTTTTGACCCTCAAAAAAATTTTTGTACGCGGTTGGAATGAGGAATCGGGCATAGTGTTTAGTGCCACGAAGAAACAGAAAAGGCTTCAAAACAGTACATCTTTCGATACACAGCTTTAAAGCCTTTCTTCTGCAAGCCCTTGTTTTTCAAGGACTTTCTAACAATGGCGGAGCGGACGGGACAACCCTGCCAAAGGCTCTAAAACTGTTTGATTTCAACAAGTTACCGAAAAGCGACCCCGCAAATCGATACATAAAACGGTACATAAAACAGTACAGTTCCACTATACCACGAGAAAAATTTCCCGCATCATCTTGACAAATTTTAATAATTAATTAATAATTGAATATCTGAGGTTCGCTATTCAATTAGACGATAAACAGGAAAACCAGCTTAGGCTGGTTTTTTTGTTTCTGCTTGACAAATTAATTTAATTCAATAAATTAAAAACCAAGTGATTTATGCGTCGATTGGATAGTGAACCTCAGAAATTCAATTATTCAATTCACGATTGGATCACCCGAACTACCAGAAAGCCGAAGTAGAAGGCGGGGAA
>DCUU01000031.1 GCA_002328565.1 Candidatus Moranbacteria bacterium UBA2206 | reverse complement strand
GCTGAAAGGTCAATCCCTTGCACGAGTAGTCAAGCTAAGCAGCTATTTAATGCCTATAATAGCGAAATTAGCGAGCAATTTCTTAATAATCTTGACTATGTTTCTGAAAATAAAAAAATTCGCAATCATGTTGCCTACCTGCTGAAAATCAGTAAAGACCATGTAGCCAAAGAGTCTGAAATTGTTCAGGCTGATCCTCCGGAGCCGAAACGCAAACCCAGGAAAAAGAAGGTCGAAACCATCGAACCTATGAGCGAAGCACGGAAACAGGCTTACCTTGATCTTGAGGTTGAATATGCTGAGGACCTCTGGCCTGATCTTCAAGTAAATGAAGATCCGAACGCCGAAACAATCGCATCGATTGTGGAAATTGAAAAAATTGAACGCAACCCAGAGAAGCACCAAATCTTTGAAAGTGTCGATGAAATGCTGAAAAAGCTGCTTTGAAGTTCAAAAGCAGCTTTTTCAGGTAGCAGTTGTTCATTATTTAATTTATGAATTTCAAATAGACTTGCAGTGCTTATGTACCGATCCAGCACTTAGACCAGTAATTTCGGCAATTTCTTTTATCGTTTTGCCTTGGGCTCTGTACATCTGAATCAGAATAGCTGTATTTTCGTCAATTTTAGGTTTTCTGCCTGCTTTTCTTTCGTTATGAACCTTCTGAACACCCTGACCTTCTAGCTGGCTTATTTTCTCTTTTAGAAGTCTTATTTCCTGATCCCGCTCTTCGATCCCGTCGATCAGCGCATCGTTTTTACTGATCTGCTGCTTCAGGCGACCTTCCAGAGTTGTTATTTTGCTGTTCTGGAAGTCAATTTGATCTTCCAGCTGCTTCTTCCACGGGCTGTTACTAAATTCCTGGTCTGCTTTCTCTTGCATTTCGGTAATTTCTTTATTCAATGCGTCAATTCGCTTAAAATCTGCCTGTTTTTCTTGTTCAAGTCGTTCAATTTTAGCCTTCATTGTCTCTTTCGCCATCCCGTCGCCTCCGTTCATAAATTAATTTATGAAATTATTGTATCACACAAACCTTGTTTGTTCAATAATTAATTTATGAACTATCGAACTTTTTTCTTTTCCTGGCATTTTTTTCTTATATCGGATGTCGCTGCGATATAATCCATTGAAACTACATATCGCCACAAACAGTCTTTCGAATCAAGCCAAACATCTTCCAGCAGCTCTTTACAAAAGATTCCATCATCATTTCCTTCCTTTTTTTCATCATTCCGAAGCCGCATCGGCTTCTCTATCGCTAGGATAACTTCTTCAATAGTCATATCTCCGCTAAGATCAGTCTTAAATTGACGATAACCGATCGGCTTTCCCTTGTTGTACCTATTCCGCTCCATCCATTCATTTTCGATTTTTTCGTGCATTTCTAAACCCTCCTTTTATTTGAGATACGATATAATCGCCGTATCAACTCTTTCGTGACCTAGATTATTTGAGACAATCAACGCTACATCACGATCGTAGCGTCTGCCCGATCCATCGTGACGAATATACCAATCCGTTGTTTTTTCGCCTTTTTCATACTTTTCTGATAAATAATTTTTATAAAGTGCGTCTGCATAATCATAGCGAAAACTGTGAACATCAACGTTTTTTTCGATCTTACCAAACAACAAATTATCTTGCCGAGGATGTGTTTCCATGTATTTTCTTAATATCTCTGGATTTAGAACTTCAACGTCCCTTAATTTTCCACCCTTTCCCAGTACATCCGTTAGTTTTGTGCAATCAAGCGAAATTTGATCTCTGGTAAGCGGTTCCGCTTCAACTCGACGTAGACCTATCACTTTTAGCACTTCTATTAATTCAGCATTTCGCCTTTCAACTACTTCATCATATTTCGTTTTAGTTACGGATCGAGTTTTATTTTCAGGTCGTCTTATCGGAAATTTAAACTTAAATTCTGCACTTTGACAACCAAACACTTTGCCTAACGCTGAACCATAGAGCCTTAACGAATGAGCCGAATCACCCCTAACTTTGCAGAATTCAAGATATTCTTTCACATGCACTTTGCAGTCTTCTAATTTTTTAATTTCCGGATGCTCTCTTTGTATATATTCTGCAAATCTACAACCTTGCTTGAGATATGCATCGAAAGTCTTTTTGCCATAAATTTCGGGTAATTGCATCTGATTAAGCGGGATTCCTAATTCTTCAGCCTTGCCACGTATTTTCTCTCTTTCTTCTTTTTTGTGGACTTTTAATTCTTCTTTGCAATCTTTGGGTGAGAAATGTTGTTTTGATATGAGTGTTTTTGTCACTTGATATTTTATGCTTTCTTTTTTATTTGATCTGTGTTTATTGCCTCTATTTTTTCCCATTTTGATACCACCAATTTTTTTTATTTTTGTTGAGCGAGTCGGACTGTATCCATACTGTCTAAGGCGTTCTATTAGAACGTCCAGTCCGTAGACAATACTTGAACGAGGTAAACCGATTACCCCTTCTAATTACACTAAATTTGTGGGACCTGACTTTGTCTGGTCAACCACAAACCACGACCATACAAGCGTATAATCGGTTTACCTCTGACTTTTAAATAAACTGCGATGTCACCCTTACGAATGTCAAACTATCGATGTACAAGCTATGCTGAGTAATTAAATCAAGTTCTCCTGTGAAGCTAATGCTCCTCAATTTTGACACTGGATCAGTAAATAAAAAAACATCATGAACTAAAAATCTGCGATATTCCTGTCGCACTATGCGAATCATTTAATTTTTTCACTTTGGTTCAATAGCTACTTTCAGTGCATTTCTAAATTTTTGTTTTTCTAATTTTGATAGCTTCTAAGGATTTTCAACATAAAAAAAATCCCAAAAAAATGTAAAACCGATAACATCAGTTTTGTTTTTCTTAGGATCAGATGATCTCTTTATTTGATTTTCTAATATATGTCAGAAACCAACACTCTGGCTCCAACATTTATTTTTGGATATACAAAAGGACGCACTTAAAAAGGGCGTCCTGATCTTACTCATTTTTCTGAAAACATATAACAGGTATATTATATCACTTTTTCAGTTTTAAAACAATCCCTCCTAGGATCACACCCATGAGAATTTTTAAAAAGCTCCATTTGAAAGAAAAAGTCATACTTTCACCAGAAAAATTATATAATTATAAAGCCAGGTTTTTGCGGACCTGGACTCCTGGAAAGGAGGTATCTCACAATGCACTTGAGTAAAGACCAACTCGATGCGATCATCGTAATCGTCAAACTTATCATTGCGATCGTGTCATTTGTTAAGATTTTTTCTTAGCAAAAAAGAAAAAAGCCTACCAGCTGCAACTGGTAGGCTTTTCTTTTGCGGTTTTTTAATTTTCGATCTCACAATGCTGAATGATCTTTGATTATTATAGCACTTTTTCTTAAATTTAAAAGGTGTTTATTTTCTTCTTCTTCTTCTTATATATTTAATATTATATATTAGGGCACCCATCAAACGGCTATGTTATGCAGAATTTTTAACCTAAAAGATACCTAATGACGGTGAAAAGATACCTAATGACGGTGAAAAGATACCTAATGACGGAAAAAGATACCTTTACAAGAAGGTATCTTTTGTGATAATGTTTTCTAAAAGATACCTAATGACGGAAAAAGATACCTTTATCAAAAGGTGTTGATAAAATAAAAAGGAGGACGTATGAAAGAAAGAAAAGATTCAGTAATTGCTATAAAAAATGAAGCAGCCCTTGGTCGGCAACGGATGACCATTAAAGAAGCAAAAGTTTTGCGCATGGCAATCACTTATACTAAACCTAAAGATAATGATTTTTTTGAGCGTGAAATAGATTGCAAATCTGTATCGGAGATTTTGCAAATTGACGAAAAAAACGTTAGTAGAGACCTAAAAGAGATCAGTGGCAGGTTAGTAAGAAGGACACTTGATTTAAAAGACGAACGCGGTAATTGGGATTACTATCCGTGGTTTCAAAAAATATCATTTCGAGACGGAGTGCTTTCTTTTCGCCTAAATGATTTAATAAAACCATACCTCCTGCAACTTGAAAAATACTTTTTAAAGTATGAATTTGATACTTCAATAGCATTTAAAAGCATCTATTCATTGAGAATATATGAGATTATTAAAACGTTATATGGTAGTTGTCAAAAATCAAAAACAACATTTGACATTAAGCTTAAAGATTTAAGAGATATGACAGACACAGCTGATAAATTTGAAAGCTTTTCAAGATTTAGAGTTAAAGTTTTGGATGTCTCGGCCAAAGAAATATCTGAATATTCCGACATTGTTTTAACTTATGATACAAAAAAACGCGGTCGATCAATTGACTCAATTATTTTTCACCTAACTGAAAAAAATAAAATACAAAGCATTGAAGCTCCCGATCCGGAGCCAGCAGCAGCTGATCCGATCCCTGGCCAGGTCGATTTAAGCGACGTTTATAAAATTATTGATCTTTTA
>DCUU01000027.1 GCA_002328565.1 Candidatus Moranbacteria bacterium UBA2206 | reverse complement strand
GTCCGACTCCCTTCACCCGCTCCAAAGTGTAACTTAGGTCAGTTTTAGGAGGAAAATTTTTCGCGGCGGCGACCGCCGCCCATTGAATTGCGGGCCTTCCCGTGATTTTTTTGGCGGAAAGATGCAGGTCCGAGCCGAAGATTTTTTTGGCGGATACCTTTTTGGCGGAAAGATCCGAATTTTGAGCGATTTTCCCTATATTTTGCGCTTCATTTAGCCATTCCCGCATCGGTTCGAGCCAACTATTACGGCCCTGCTCAAGGTCGCCGATTTTCTCCTCTAGCGTCTTTTTCCGGCTCATAAGATCGGCCTTCTTTTGGCGGTAGTCCTCGCGGTCGATATCTTGGTCAAGATAGCTGTCCAAAAGGCGGGGGAGCTTGGTTTTTATGTCTTCCAGCTCATCTCGTGATGCCTGGGTGAGGACGGCGGAAGATTGGGTGATTCCTTGTTCTTCTTTTACGGTCATTTGTAATAATCGATTCGCCCAATCTTCGGGTAAGGAATATTTTTGCAGTTCTTGGGATAACTGCCGGTCGAGTTCTTCCTCGCGGATATACTTTTCCAAACACTTAACGGTTTTTGATTTTTTGGTACAGCGATAATAGGTATGACCTTTTCTGACTTCGGCAGTTATGCCCATTCCGCAATTTCCGCAATGGAGCAGACCGCAAAGCGGTTTCGGGTCGTTTGCTTTTCTTTGCGGTTTGCCGCGCTCTCTCAAAACTTCCTGCACTTTATCAAAAAGTTTCTTTGTGATGATCGGCTCATGTTTGCCTTCGTGGATCTCGCCTAAAAAGCGGAAATGTCCGTAGTAGAAAGGATTTAATAAAATATGGGACACTTGGCTCCGTTTGACGCCTCTTTTAGTTCCTCTGGTTACGATTCCGTTTTGCGCGAGAAAAGCGGAAATGTCCTCAAGTCTTGATTCGTTTTTGGCGTATAGTTCAAACGCTTCCTTGATGATTTTCGCTTTTTTCCTATCAACCGCAACGCTTTTATCTCGCGAGTCGTTTATATAACCAACCGGAACGCGGCCCGGATATTCGCCACGCCTTAGTTTTTGGCGAAGTCCTCTTTTGGTATTTTCCGAAAGCGAATCGATATAATATTTACTTTGGCCGAAGGAAATATTCAGCATGAATTTTCCTTGAGGCGTCGGCTCAAACCAAAAGGTGGGGAAGCGCAAGGCGGCAATCTTGCCGGTATCGACAAGATAGATGATCTTGCCGCCATCAACGCTATTGCGGGCTAAACGGTCGGGATGCCAGGCAATAATGCCTTGCGCCCGGCCTTTCTCTATCTGTTCGATCATCTTGTTGAAGATCGGCCTTCCCGGAATCTTAGCAGATTGTTTTTCAATGAAAGTTTCAGCTATGGCTAAATTTTCGCGTGTCGCAAAATCGCGAAGCTCTGAGAGTTGCGCCTCAATAGATAGGACTTGTTTATCCTCAATGTCCGTAGATTTTCGGCAATAAAGGAAATAGTTCATTTGATTGACGAATAGCGGAAAATTTTCTAAACTATCGTAAAGTCATATTAATAAAGTTTTATTTTCATGTCAAAAGAAAATTCAAAAATCGGCGACAACATTAGAAAACTGCGGCTTCAAAAAGACTTATCGCAAGAGAAACTTGCTCGGCTTGCCGATATTGCTTTTCCTACTCTTACGAAAATCGAATCGGGCGAAACACCAAATCCAACGATAGATACAGTTAAAAAAATTGCTGGTGCGCTCGGTGTTAGTATTGATGATCTAATGAAATAAACCATGAAATTTTCTTCAGAAATGCTAAGTGCTATTGGCTGGCTTCAGAAAAGTGATGACTTTATTGTTGGTAAAGATAATTTTTCAGATTTACAAATTAATTCGGCTCCGGCGAACGGACAATTTTACTATTTTTTCCATCATAAGGATCGCCGCTTAATAAAGCAATTTGTTTTATACGAAGGAAAACAAGTCGATCATATATGCAGAGTAACTTTAATCAAAAAAGGTGAAAAATTTACGCCCCGACTATCTTTTTTGACAAGGGACAAAACGAAGCAAGTAGTTGAAGGCGCGGAGACAAATCCTACAAACATAAAGGCAAGCGTAAATTTAGATTGTTGCCACGATAATCTTTGGAAGCTTATTGCTTTTTTGCAATCGCTTAAGGAAGAGATTGATCTTCCGCAAGATAAATTTTCTTTAGTGTCTCAAGATGAAAAAGAAATTATTTCCGCACTGCATGGCCGGGGTGCTGTTAGTGTAATAAGTATTATTAAGCAATTATCTGCGTTGCCGGGTGTTTCTTTAACATCTAAAGACTTGACCTCTCTTTTAAAAAGAAGAGAAAAATTAATTGAGTTTCAGCAAGCTTTAACCACAAAACCAGACGATGAGTCTTGGTGGCAAGATTTTTTCGATCAAAACAAATGGATTTTCGGTTACGGATTAAATTACGAAATTTTAAAGCTGCAACAAAGCCAACCAAATTATGGCGGTGCTAGGGTTGATGGAAAAGGCGGTCAACGAGGCGACAATCTCATGTCTACAACAGGAGATTTGAACTTCACCGTTCTCGTCGAAATTAAAACGCCCAAAACACCTCTCTTGCAAGGAATAAAAGAAATTAGAAATGGCGCGTGGAGTCTTTCAAAAAATTTAACTGATGCTCTGTCTCAAATACAAGCAAACATTCAGACTTGGGAAAGCCAAGGATCAAATTTGCCAGAGAATCGGGATAGGCTTGAAAAAGCTTCCGTTTATACCGTTAAACCAAAGGGTATTATTGCTATTGGAAACTTAGAAGAAATAGCCGATGATCGACAAAAAAGAGAAACATTCCAACGCTTTAGAAAATCTATTCATGGAATAGATATGATTACATTTGACGAGCTATACGAGAGGGCAAAATTTATAGTGGACAATGAATAAATTAGTAACGTTTAAAGTTTGTTGATTTAAAGCAATACTTTGACAAAAATGACTATA
>DCUU01000075.1 GCA_002328565.1 Candidatus Moranbacteria bacterium UBA2206 | reverse complement strand
AATCCATTTTGTCAACATTTCTCCTTTTAGCATCTAAACTAAGATTACAAGCTTACAAGCACCGTCTCCTTTGATTCCCACCGATCTATTGTTCAGAGTACAAGGCGGTATTATTTTCCAATTGCACTAGAAATTCTTCGATCGTTTTTGGTGATATGGAAAGATTTTCCGTCTGCTTAACATATTGAATTTGCTTCATAGAATCGCTAAATATGCTCGGAGCGACAAAGTAGCACATCGAATTGTCTGCCTTTTTGCTAAACTCTGCCAAATGTCTACTGATAGGCCACACCTCCATCATGGTTTGCGTCCGCCCCTCAGACATTGTTACCTCGATCAATATTCCGTTCTCTTTCTCAAAACATTCGATATCACCATTGTTGCCTACACCTCCTGCCGTAGCTGTTGGAAGACCCTCGTCATCAACAGGATACTTTGGAATAACTTTTACTTTCGGAAATTTTGATTTTACTGCCAGCGCGATTAAAAACTCAAGCCTAATAGGATTTGAAAGATATTTCAAAATTTCATCTTTTGTTAGTTGGCCTTTAGACAAGTTGAGCAACTCCTTTTTTATTGATTCCCACGAATAAATGCGAACCCATTTTGCCAAGATTTCATTTTGTTTAAACATTGAAACTTGTTTAGGTACAAATGAGATTAGTTTACTATCTACAGTGGAAATGTATTTAAAATATGTTTTCTCGGTATCATATTTTTTATAAGCAGAGTAGTTTTCAAGAACATAATTAACTTTATCTTGCTCTTTTTTGTTTATATCAATGAATCTTCCTCCACCGCGCAACGATATCAGTCCCGTCAATCTCATTTTTCTGATAAATTCGTCCGGGTAATCAACCATAATTGATTTATTGTCGCGAACAATATCCTGCCCCTCCATTATCTCGTTTCTGCAAATATCCGAAACTGCTTCCCAACTTGGTATAAATCTAAAATCTTCACGAAGTTTCTTTATTCTCTGAAATAGTTTTTCTGCATCATTATCTTTCCAGTAAATAACTAACGGTAATTCAAGTTTTGAAATCCCAGTGCCATTAAAATCTCTATCGGCATTTAGTTTTGATATTACTTCTAACAACAAAATCAACGGCACATTCTCATTACGTACCCTGCGGAATGGGTTATTGCTCTGATATTTTACAAAAGCGTTTAAGAACGCTTGTTGCTCAAATTCAGAGTGTTCGCTTTCGACAAGTTTTAATCCTATTCCAGAAAATTGTATTTTTTCGCATGCCCGATAGAATACAAAGCCCAATTCCTTAGCGATCTTGAACCAAGTATCAAAACGAGAAGGCCAGCCCTTACTAAATCCTGCTTCTTTATGATTCTGTGGGTTGTCGTGCAAGACCTTTGCCACTTCTCGATCTGTAAGCGGTTCTTTCGCCTTGATTTTTCGTTTTACAGCATCAGACAGCCTTGTTGGCTTATAAAGACCGATTCGGATAATTTCTCCGGCTATTTCTTCCGCCAGATCATCAGTGAGATCCTGTTTGTTGTAATTTTTCAGAACAGCCATAAACCACTTCAGCCGTTCAGGATTTCTGAGCGTTGTGGTAAACAATAGTGGTTTGAATGTGGATTCTCTTGGCATAGGCTAATAGTTTGTTATCAGAACTTCCTTTATATTCTTTTTTGCATTGTTATGATAGCTGATGTAATTACTCTTAATGTCGTGAACATTATATTTTCTCATCCACTCTAGCAATAAATCGTTTTTACTACCATTATAATGCGTAACATTCGAGAGGGCGAATTTAACTCCTTTTCTGTTTAATTCATCAGCAAATTTTATTAAGTCACTTTCCGCGCTCTCATTCCAAAGTCTATTATATTCACTTGCGGCGATTAGATACGGCGGGTCAAGATAAACAAAATCTCCCTTTATGAAGTCTTTTTTCTCAAAAAACTTTCTAAAGTCTTGAGATGTGAATTGCATTGTTTTATCCTGAACAAAATCAAAATAATGATTTAATGCATTTATTACATTTTTATTGAAATCTACATTTCCGACTGGCAAATTAAATTTGCCTCCGCCGTTAAATCTCAACATTCTGTTAAAACCGTAAATCAGAAGGATGTACAGAATGAGAGGGTCATTTTTTTTGTTTTTGTTGACGTGAATTCTTAATTTTTCATATCCTTCCTTATTAAACCTAGCATAGTAAGTTTTCTTGAATTCTTTTTTAAGTGAATCCGGCACAACATCTTTTTTAAACGAATGAGATAGTTTGTATTTGTGTATAATTTTTTCTACATCCTTAAAAAAAATAGTGGGATTTTTTGCGCTGGAAATTAATAATTTATGTATACTTACAAGGTGTTTATCAATGTCATTCAGAAAATATTTTTTTGCCTCAATATTCAAAAATACAGTACCGCCACCAACAAATGGTTCATAATAATGATTCACTTTGTCAGGAAACAAATTTACCAACTGACTCATCAGCTTATATTTGTCTCCGACATAAAACATCGGCGACCTTTTGATTTTTTCATTCATAGTCGACATGGGTTACAAACAAATATTCTTTATGGTTGTTGAAATCAGTATTTCCTGCGTTGAAATGCCGGTAATCTTTTTCAAATATTTTTGTTTCTCCTCGCTTATTTAGAATGTTTTTTATTTGTTCAAGCGCAATTTTATTTTGTGAAGAATTACTCTTTGAGTCGTACGTATTGTTATAGGACACGACAAGATATTTTGCTTTGATGGCGTTGACCAGCTCAGTCAGTCGGTCCTTTGCTTTTACGCGACAATAATCGCTCATATTTTCCGATTCGGGCTTGAGAGCTACTCCGTGCAATTTGGGTTTATCCCATTTTGTGAGCGTTTCCAATACATGATAAAAGCGGCTGTACTGCCTAGAGTTATACGGCGGATCAATATAAACAATATCTGTTTGAATTTTCTTGGCTAGCTCGTTGGCGTCTTCTCGAAATATTGAGACTTCTTTAACCTCAATAGGATCTATTGGTCGCATAAAGAAGTTGTCGACAACGGCTTCTTTTTTAAAATATGCGTCATAGTGCCCGACAGTGTTGGCTATTTTATCAACGGAGTATAGAAGCGATGAGATAAGCATATTGTATTCTCTCTCCGTAAGTTTACTTTTGTTTTTCTCAATATTTTCACGAATAAAACCAATGATTTTTGCGGAGTTTGTCGAAAAGTATTTTCCTCCAAAGTTTTCTGAAAAATAATTGTCGCCCAAATCTTCTCCGTTGATATTGTTATAGTTTTTTATGATGCCGTTAATTTTTTCTTGACTCCACGTTCCTTTGTCAAAAAAAGCTTTATAGACTGCATAATTTGAATGGAGAAAATCGTTCAAAATAATTTCGTCAAAGTGCTTACTTGCAACGGCGGCAACGACACCAGTTCCGGCAAAAATATCCGCAAACGATTTTCCTTTACACTCTTTATTTAGAATTGAGAAAATCCAATCTATAAGTTTATATTTGTTTCCAATATACCTCCGATTTTGAAGCTGAAAATAATTCTCCTTGATTTGAGGAATGTTTATGTATGTTTCTTGTATTTTTTCAGTAGTTATTCCATATGTTGGTTTTTCGATCTTAAGTAAATCGAAAAGTGTATCGTGAACTCCTTCCGCAACATAATCAAATCCTTTATTTTGTCTTTCTAATTTTTCATAAAAGCTACAATCACCTTTTGACGAGATAATAACAAAATCTATAACCGGAATTCCCATTATTTCTCCGGCCTGTGTAAGCTTTTCTACAAATTTAATGTCTTCATCGCTGGGCATTGAATCTCCCGAAGGGTGATTATGTATTAAAATAACACTTGCAGCATTTAATTCTATCGCAGGATAAAATATTTCTCGCGGATGAAGTAATGTTTTGTCTATAATACCAATGCTGATAATTTCTTTTTTCAATAAAACATTTCGTGCGTTCAAATAAAGACAAACCAAATGTTCTTTTTTCATATTTCTTAAATCATAAGTTAGAGTCAAAACATCCTGAGAATTTTTTACAACAGTTTCGTTTATTTCATTTTCTTCATAAAATCTTTTTACTAATGAAATAGCTGAAGTAATTTGCAGTGCTTTTGTTTGACCTATGCCCGGAATTTCCATAAGTTCATCTACAGTTATGCTTAAAAACTTTTTACCATATTTTCTAATAATGTTTTCAGATACCAACCTGACATTTTTTCCCTTTATTCCACTACCCAAAAGAATCGCCAATAGGTCGCTTTTTGAAAGTGCGTCTGCTCCTTTTTGTAGGTATCGTTCTCTCGGGCGATCTATTTTTGGTATATCCTTAATCTTTGACATAAATTTTAAACCTCAATTTCATTATATTCTATATTTTAAACCACTATATCAGAAAATACAGAACGTTTCAATACATTTTCAATTCGTTCATCACTTCACTTGATGCAAATATTGTTGTAATATTGCTCAGGTCAAGACACATTTCATTATAAGTTTATCAGGGGACGGTGTATCATTTTTATCA
>DCUU01000057.1 GCA_002328565.1 Candidatus Moranbacteria bacterium UBA2206 | reverse complement strand
ATGCTGGCTGCTACTGGATTAGATATGCTCAAAAACTATAAAAATTTTTCAATAAGCGAAGGTCATCTTCTGGCCGTTGGCTTTGTGGTTTCTTTTGTGATGGCGATCCTCGGGATAAAATTTCTTCTGACTTATATCCAAAAAAGAACATTTACAGCCTTTGGAATATACCGAATTCTAGTGGCGTTTTTGTTTTGGGTGAAATAATCCCAGAGTTTTTTGTTTTGCCAAATTTTCTCTAGCGGAAAGTTCCTTTTTCTGATATAATAATGATATAAAAATAAAATATAAATTAAAAATAAAAAAGTGGAATTTTTCAAGAATAAAACAAAATTAAAGTTGGAATTTGTAAATGATTTGAATCTGAAAAAACAAGCCAAAGATTTAGGAATTAATATTTGGCAAACGCCCAGCTTTCTGTTTATAATTTTCGGAGTCGCGGCAACAATTATTATGGCCGCCACTTATTTTATTTCGAAAAACTACGAAGATCCGGCTGTCTTGGTGATTTCAGAATGCTTGGTGGTAGTGGTTGTTTTCATATTGGAAATGTTAGTAGCTAGATTTATCGAACAAATGACCAGACTTAACAAGATGAAAAGCGAATTTGTTTCTATTGCTTCTCATCAGCTTAGAACGCCACTTTCTGCTATAAAATGGGAAACGGAGTTGATGCTGAAAAAATTCAAGAAAGGCCTAAATAAGAAGCAAATAAAAAACTTAGAAAATATTTATGCGATAAATCAGAGAATGATTCACTTAGTCAACGATCTTTTGGATGTAGCTAGGATTGATCAAAATAGATTAATTTTGCGAAAACAAAAGTTTGATTTTATTGAAGTAGTCAAAAGTGTGGCAGATGAAATCGTTCCCAAAGCAAAACTGCGCAATATTGAAGTTGAGATAAAGACAAAAAAAGGATTGCCACTAGTGTTAGGAGATGCCGATAAGATAAGATTGGCGGTTGAAAATCTTTTGGATAATGCAGTTAAATATACGAACAGTGGCGGAAGGATAAAAATAAACATATTTGAATCGGGTAGTTTTCTAATTTTTGAGATAACAGACAATGGTGTAGGAATTCCTCAGGATCAGATCAGTCGTGTTTTTGAAAAATTTTTCCGCTCTGACAATGCTTCTAAATATCAAACGGATGGTACTGGCCTTGGATTGTATATCGCCAAAAATATCGTAGAACAATTGGACGGAAAAATATGGTTTCAATCCATTGAGAATGTCGGTTCAGTTTTTAGTTTTTCTTTGCCAATCGAAAGGTAAATATACAATTGAAAATACCGAAGAATTAAATTTTTCCAAAATTAAACTCGAATTCGGAATTTTATAACCAAAAATTTCCCTCAATCAACGGCTACTAATGGAAATTTTTAGATAAAATTCGAATTCTCAAACAATAATTTTGCAAAAATTTAATTCTCCGGTAAATAATAATAATTAATAATTTTTAAAATATGGCGAATAAAAAAATATTGATAATTGAAGATGAGGAAACTTTGCAAAAAGCACTGGCGCAATATTTGCAAGAAGAAAATTTCGATGTTTTAAGTGCGATGGACGGTGAAAAGGGAGTTGAAATGGCGAAATCAGGGAAACCGGACTTGATACTTTTGGATATAATTTTGCCGAAAAAAGACGGATTTCAAGTCTTAGAAGAGATAAAACAAGATGAAGGAACGAAAAAAATTCCCGTGATACTTCTAACAAATTTGGAAAGTATGGATGATATTCAGAAAGCTTTTGACAAAGGCGCCACTACATATTTGGTTAAATCAGAATATAAACTAGAGGACATAGTTAAGAAAATTAATGAAACACTCAAATAATGCGCATTGAAAATGAACAACTGCGAGAATTTATAAAAGATTCAGCGATGGTTGGCGAAAAGGAATTGGAAGAATCTTTTAATGAAGCGGAAAGTACCAAAAAAAAATTGGGAGATGTTCTTTTGGCGAAGAAACTTATTGATGGATTGAAACTCCGAAAACTGTATGCCTACATTCTTGGGGTGCCTTTCGTGGATATTTCCAAGGAGATGATAGCGCCGGAAATTTTGCAAATAGTTCCTGAGCCGATTGCCAAAAAATATAAAATAGTTGCTTTTGAAAAAAATGGCCAAGAGCTCAAGGTGGCAATGCTTAATCCGGAGGATATGCAGACGATCGATTTTATCAAAAAGAAAACAGATTTGAAAATAATTTCCTGTCTTACTACTGAAGAAAGTATTGAAGCAGTTTTGAAACAATACAGCCAAAGCTTGAAAGCGGAATTCGGTGATATCATCGACAAAAATGCTTCAATGATATCTGAAGAAAAAGGTGCGGAAGATGATTTGGAAAAAATTGCCCAGGGACTTCCAATTATAAGGATCGTTGATACTTTGATTAAGCACGCCATTATTCAAAATGCCAGTGATATCCATATCGAACCAGATGAAAAGGAAGTACGAATAAGATACCGGATAGATGGAATTCTCCATGAGGCGATGACACTGCCGAAGCAAGTGCGCGACGGAATCATTGCTAGGATAAAAGTTCTTTCTAATTTAAAATTAGACGAGCATAGAGTTCCCCAAGACGGCCGGTTTAAAATTGAAAAAGAGGGGATTAAAATTTCTTTTCGCGTGAGTATCTTGCCGATTTTTGACGGAGAAAAAATTGTAATGCGTCTTCTTAATGAAAATTCAAAAGGTTTGACGTTGGAAGCGATGGGGCTAATGGGGCAAGCTTTGGAAGTTATTCATAAGGAGATAAAACGTCCCAATGGAATGATTTTAGTGACTGGGCCAACTGGATCTGGAAAGACTACAACGCTTTATACTGTTATGGATATCTTAAATACGCCAGAGGTCAATATCAGCACAGTGGAAGATCCGGTAGAATATAGAATGACGCGGATAAACCAAACACAAATTCATCCCAAAGTTGGTCTTACTTTTGCGGCCGGACTGCGCTCGCTTTTGCGTCAAGACCCAGACATTATAATGGTAGGTGAAATTCGAGATAAGGAAACGATGGAAATGGCTGTGCAAGCTGCAATGACAGGACATCTTGTTCTTTCGACTTTGCACACCAACAGTGCTGCCGGTACATTGCCGAGGCTAATTGACATGGGAGCAGAACCATTCTTGGTTGCATCCACGGCGAATGTTATCATCGCGCAACGGTTGGTACGAAAATTATGCAATGATTGCAAAGAAGAATACAAATTGGATAAGAAAGAACTAGAAACGCTTATGAATAATTATGAGATGGATAATATCCTGAAAATACTTAGGAAAAATGAAATCACAAAAGATAAGATAGGAGCTAAAGATGATTGGGCGAATATTAAATTTTATAAACCCAAAGGTTGTAATCAGTGTAATGGCGAAGGCTATCGGGGGCGAAATGGTATATTTGAAGTTTTAGAAATAGATGAAGAAATCCGAAAGATGATTTCCCAGAATTCTCCGGCTGAAGAATTAGAAAAAAGAGCCAAAGAAAAAGGCATGCTTTCAATGATCGAAGATGGTTTTTCTAAGTCAATCTTGGGCATAACTTCGATTGAAGAAATTTTAAGGGTAACCAAGGAGTAGAGAAGTGTATGTCCCGCACAAAATTCCAATATTACTTGATTTGATTTAAAATTTTGTGTGCGTGGTCGCCTACGGCTTAGTTAAAAAGTAATTTAAAGTTTTAAAAGCGAATTTTCGCGGGATGCTCATGTTTGTAGCTTCTCGCTTCGCTCAAAGACAAACATGACAAAGATATTTTACAGCGCGAAAAATTATACTGGAGAAACAAAACAAGGAGAGCTTGAAGTTAAGAATGAACGTGAATTGGCAACGGAGCTCAGGGCTCAGGGATATATCCTGACTTCTTTTAGTGAAATAAAATCGAACAAAAAAGAAAAAGGAAAAATTGATTTTTTAAACCGTTTTATTGGAATATCCCTTACGGATAAATTGATGTTTTCTAGAAACCTAAGCGTGATGATTGCGTCGGGACTGCCACTTTCTCGAGCGATAAAAAACATTTCCGTTCAAACTGAAAAAAAGAAATTCGCACAAATTTTAAATGAAATTTATGAAGAAATTCAAGCGGGAAATTCTTTTGCGGATGCTTTGGAAAAATATCCCGGAATCTTTGATGATTTGTTTGTGAATATGATCAGAGTGGGGGAGGTGAGTGGAAATTTGGAAGAGGTTTTGAATATTCTAGCGCTTCAATTAGAGAAGGAACATGAGCTTATGAGTAAGGTTAAGGGAGCAATGACATATCCGGCGGTTATCCTTGTAGTGATGATTGGAATTGGAATCGTGATGCTAACCTATGTCTTGCCAAAACTAATGGGTGTTTTTGCCGATATGGATGTTGTGCTGCCTGCTTCTACTAGGGCTATTATTGCTATTAGCGATATTTTTCAGCATCATGGAATTTTAGTGGCGGCCACTTTTTTCTTGCTTATTATGTTTTTGAAATTTTTTATGATGATGGAGGCTGGGAAGAAAACGTTGGGATTTTTGTTGGTTAATATGCCATTAATCAAAAATATTGTGATAAAGGTTAACTGTTCCCGTTTTGCAAGAATCTATAGCTCGCTTTTGAAAAGTGGAGTTTCTTCTGTGGAATCCTTGAAAATTCTTTCGGAAACACTCACGAATTATTATTATCAAAACGCCATGGTTGATTGTACAGCTAAAATTCAAAAAGGCATTACACTTAGCGCGATTATTAGTAAATATCCGAAAATATTTCCAGTGTTGGTTTCTCAGATGATTCAGGTGGGCGAGGAAACGGGAAAAACAGAAACAATTCTTTTGAAATTGGCTGAATTCTATGAGGATGAGGTGTCACAAATTACAAAAAATATGTCCTCTATAATTGAACCAATCTTGATGGTTTTTATCGGATCAGCCGTGGGTTTTTTTGCTATCTCAATGCTTCAGCCGATGTATAGTATTATGGATAATATAAAATGAAAATTAAAAAAAACAATTTAGGCTTTACTCTTATCGAAGCGTTGGTTTTGTTATTTATTTTTTCACTTATCACCATTACTTTCTATCAAGTGATTAGTGTTGGAACGAGATATATAATTTTTTCTAAAAATCGCCTAGGGGCAATTGCTCTAGCCAATGAAAAAATGGAAATCGCTAGAAATTTGAAATATGATGATGTTGGAATTGTCGGTGGAGCTTGCGCGGGAAACATTCCTCAGGACGAGGATGTGACGGAAAATGGCAGAAGCTACCGCGTGCATACGCTAGCTGCTTATGTTGACGATGAATTTGACGGAACTTTGGGAGGCAGTCCAAATGATACGGCATATAAGGATTATAAACTAGTAAAAATTACTGTTTCTTGGGGAGATAGTGGCATGGATGCTGGCAGTGTATATCTTCTTTCTCGTTTTGTTCCACCGGGACTTGAAGCGGCAACTTCGGGGGATGGAATTTTATCGATAAATATTTTCAGTGATCAAGCTGGAGGCGCAGGAGTGCCTCAGGCGACCGTAGAAATTACTAATTCAGATTTAGGCTTTAGTGAAACTAGACAGACGGATGATTCGGGAAATATTATGTTGGTTGGCGTGAAAGAATCTATTCAAAGGTATAAGATAAAGGTATCAAAGTCAGATTATGAAACAGTAGAAACTATGTTGCCCTACCCAGATACTTTGTATAATCCAGTCGATGTGCATGCTTCAGTGGTGGCAGGTGCGATTAATATCGCAAGTATTGCGCAAAACAAAATGGCTGATTTGAAAATAATAACGCAAGATTATTTAGGTAATGAAATCCCCAATATGGATTTTAATTTAAAAGGCGGAAGGAAGCTTGGGACTAAGGAAATTTATCCATACGATCCTATTTATAAGCTAGATGCTTCAGATCAAACAAATTCTTCCGGAGAAAAACAATATGAAAATTTGAGCCCTGGGCCATACACTTTTAAGTTGGCAGATTCTGTTTCGGACTATAAGCTGATTGGAACAGATCCTGCAACCCCATTTCTTTTACTTTCTGAACAAAACTTGGATTTGAAAGTTAAGTTAGCTGATAAAAATACAACCTCTGCTTTAGCCATAATTAAAAAGGCAGATAGTGATGTTCTTTTTTCCGGAGCTAAGGTTGAGCTTAGCAATGTTTCGGGATATAAAGAAGAGGTAATTACAGATGATAATGGAACCGCTTTTTTTCCAATAACTGAGGGCGTGTTATTCCCTGCTGGAACATATACTCTTAAGGTCACGGCAGAAGGGTACGATGATTATTCAGAAGATATTGAAATTAGCGAAAATCAACTCAGTGAAAAAAATATTTCCATGGTTTATAATTTATAAAATGAAAAAAAATATACACGAAAAATTAAGAGGACTGACATTGATTGAAATGATGATGTCTATTGCAATTTTCACTATGGGAATTGCCGGTTTTACCCTTTTATTTTCTAAGACATGGCAAACTAATTCTTATGTTTTAGAAATGGGGCAATCATCAATGACCGCTTCACAGGGTGTGAGTAAAATGGTTGATTATATAAGAAGGGCAACTCAAGCTGATGACGGAGCTTATCCGGTCAAATCAGCTAATGGCAATGAACTGACTCTTTTTTCTGATTATGACAAGGATGGCGCTACGGAAAGACTGCATTTTTATAAATCCGGCCAAAATATCTTAATGGGAATAACTGATCCGACAACAACTTTGCCAAGAACTTATCCGGCTAATGATCAGCAAGTAATTACATTAGTTTCAACTGTTGCCAATGCCGATGATAAACCTATTTTTGCTTATTACAATAAGGATTATCCAGCAGATCTAACCAATAACCCTCTGGCTGTGCCAATTTCAAGTCATTTGGCGGATATTCGTCTCATGAAAATATATTTAGAAATAAATACTCGACCAGGCGGAATTAAAGAAAATATAAAAATACAATCTTTTGTAGAAATGAGAAATTTGAATGACTATGATCGGGTGCAATAAAAATAAATCATGAAGCATGAAATATACAACATGAAACAAAAAACAAAAAAAAGTAGCAGAGAAAAATTAAAAGCCTCGGCTTTGGCGTATGCGCTTATAATTATGGCGGTAGTGATGATTATTTTGACTTCAATGCTGGGCTATATCACTAGCCAAATCAAATTTAGTGCTAACAGAGTCCAAAGAGAAGAGGCTTTTCAAATTGCTGAAGCGGGAATATATTTTTATCGCTGGTATCTGGCGCACCAAACAGCCGGGAAGACTGCCAAAGAAGTGGATAATTTTTGGAAAAATGAAAATCCCTTGGGTGTGGCCGTGCCATATTCACAAAGTTTTAGCGATCCAGAAGGAGGAGAAATTGGCGAGTATACAATTGAAGTTGAGCCACCACCTTCAGGGTCGACAGTGGCTATTGTGAAATCAACGGGCTGGACAAATAAAGAGCCAAATCTGAAAAGAATAGTGCAAGTTAGATTTCGCCGGCCATCCTGGAGTGAGTATGCCTTACTTGCTAACGATCTGATGAGAATTGGTGAGAATACCGAGGTTTTTGGAAAATTGCATTCTAATTACGGCATCCGTTTTGACGGTTTGGCGCATAATATTATTTCCAGTTCAGTAGCAACATATGACGATCCTGACCATAGCGGAGGCAATGAATTTGGAGTTCATACACATGTTGATTCTTCAAATGGTAGCGTAGGCAATAGTTTTCAAGAAGACGAAGCCCCACCTTCTCTTTTGCAGGATCGACCGGATGTTTTTGAAATTGGCCGTCAATTTCCAATGCCGAAGGTTGATTTTAATGGATTGGTTTCAGATTTGAATTTTTTGAAAAGCGAAGCTCAAGCCGGTGCAGGCATCTATTATGATAATAGCAAATGTGATAATAAAAAAAATCTAGGCCGGCATATTGTTCTAAATGGCGATAGGATGACAGTGAGTACTGTGACTGACTATAATAAAGCTAATTTTTCGATAAAAAAAGAAGAGTGTGTTTTAAATAATGTTTCTATTCCGCAAGATGGCATTGTGTTTGTGGAAAATAACATTTGGCTGGAAGGAACAATTAATGGAAGAAGGGCTACCTTTGTGGCGGCTAATTTAGTAGGGGGTGATCCAGCCAGTATTTTATTAGGAATGGATAATTTACTCTACACTAATTTTGACGGTTCCGATATTATTGGAATCTTAGCGCAAGATGATATTGAAGTAGTAAAAGACAGTTTGGACAATCTGACTATTGATGCGGCTCTATTATCTCAATCTGGGCGAGTCGGAAGAGATTATTACACTCCCTTTGGGTGCAGTTCTCAGTCTTGCGAAGATCATAAAGGAACAATCACGATAAACGGAGCACTGGCAACTTGTTTGCGCTACGGCTTTGCCTATACTAATGGAACGGGATATTCCTATCGAATTTTAAATTTCGATAACAATCTACTGTATTACCCACCACCGTATTTTCCAACCGGAACATATTATTTTATTGATTTGTGGGAGGAATTATAATAGAATAGTAAGTATAAGCCAAAATAAAAAATTTATGATTTTTTGGAATAAGGAAATAATCAATTTGAATGAAAAATATTTCAGTATAGATGTCAGTGATTCATCAGTGAAAGTTTTTCAGTTGGAAAAAAATAAAGGCAAGGATGACATCAGAAGCTTCGGAGCAAGCGAAATTCCTTTCGGATGCATCGAAAACGGAAAAATAGTTGATCAAGCGAAATTAGCTGAAGTAATCAAGAAACTTCTAGATTCAGCTGGCCCTAAAAAGATCAATACAAAAAAAGTCATTTGTTCTTTGCCTGAATCCAAGGTTTTTTTGCGCGCCGTGGCTATTCCGGAAATGACCGAAGAAGAAGCGTCCGAAGCTATTAAATGGGAAATAGAAGCCAGTATCCCACTATCGGTGGAGCAAGTTTATTATGACTGGCAATTTTTGGATAAGTTTGACGGGAAGCAAAATGTTTTAACGGCAGCGGTGGCGAAGGAATTTGTCGATGATTTAACCAGCGTTTTAGAAAATTGCGGTTTGGAAGTATATGGCATGGAAATGGAGTCCATTGCACTAATTAGAAGTTTGATTTTGAAAAATGAAAAAAAAGAGAACAGTTTTTTGATTGTTGATATTGGTTCAACTAAAACTAGTCTCACTGTTTCCGAAGGAGATGTCCCGTATTTCACATCCAGCATCCCATTTTCTTCTTTCGCAATAACGGAAGAAATTTCTAGCAGTTTGAATATTAAAAAAGAAGAGGCTGAAAAATTAAAATTTACAAAAGGCATAGATAATATTTCCGAAGACAATTCGATTAGAAATTCAATCAACTCTTTGTTGGAAAATTTGCCAGTAGAGATTGAGAGAACGATGGATTTTTATCAGAATATGTCACATAGCAATCCGGAGATAAAAAAAATAATTTTGACAGGTGGAGGCGCCAATTTGAAAGGGCTTTTGGAATATTTGAAATCAAAAATTTCCAAAGAAATAGTTTTGGGAGATCCATGGGTAAATTTGAATTTAGTTAACAAAATTCCTAAGATAAGCCAAGCGGAATCAATGAAATACGTTGTTTCTATGGGCTTAGCTATGCGAGAAATCAATTATGGAAATTAAGCTTAATTTAATTCCTCCGGAAAAAAAAGAAGAAATTCGCAAAAAAAATCAGCTAACTTTGGCTATGCGGATAGAATTTTTTTTGACAGTTATCCTGGCAATTTTTTTGAGCATGCTTTTAGTTTTTAATTATATCCTAAAAATAAATTTCAATTCAGTCATGGTAGCAGAAAAGAAAAGTGAAAATAGTGGAAAGTATGATAAAATTAAGGAGCTGGATAGGAATTTTGGCCAAGCAAACAGCAATCTTTCTGATATTATTTCTATAAAAAATAATCAGCTGTACTGGTCAAAATTGTTCTTAAAGATAAATAATATTATTTTCCCTGGGATAAAAATGATTTCAATAGTTACGAGTGATTATGCTATCAGTCTGGGCGGAGTTTCTGATACCCGCGATAATCTTATTTTATTTAAGGATAAATTAGCCGGTGAAAAATGTTTTTCGAATGTTAATTTGCCGTTGGCTGATTTAGTGGGAAAAAGCGATATTGTTTTCCAAATAGATTTGAGTATGGATAAAAATTGTCTAAAAAACCAATGAAAGAAATTTGGATGAAAAATAAATTAAGCTTAACTATCGCCGGCTACGGGTTGGTTTTTTTGGCAGTAGTTTATTTTCTGGCGCTTCCACTGATTGCAAAGATAAGAACCACTTCTCAGCAGATTCAAGAGAAAATAGTTGATCAAAAGATAGAGGATATGAAGCTTGGCAATTTGCCTCAAATGGAAAAAGATTGGGAGGATTATAAAGCACAAAAAAATTCAACAGATGTTCTTTTGAGCCCTGGCAGTGAAATAAGTTTTATAGAAAGCATTGATTCGATTGCGCAAAAATCCGGCAATATAATTGATCTTAAAATTGGTGATCAAGTTGATCCGAAAGAAATTGAAAAGATAAAAGCTAATGCAAAAAAAAATAAAGAACAAAAAGGAGTGATGGATGAAATTTCTTATACTAATTATTTCCCTATGCAAATTAATTTAAGCGGGGAGTATCAGAACTTGCTCAATTTTATCCATTTATTGGAAAATCAGCATTTCTATGTGAATATAGTTTCTATAAATTCCAAAAAACAAACGGTAGAAAGTGTCTCATCGGGAAATTCGAATGTTTTTTCTGCAGAAAAAAAAGAAAATGAGAATAAAAAGGAAATCTTAACCAGCGCTATAAGTGCTATAGTGTATACTCAAAAATAACAAATATGAAAATGAATTTCAATCTTGATTTGAAAGATCTGCAGAAATTTTTGACCATTTCCGCAATTGGCCGAAATGCGGGAAGTTTCTTTCGCAAAAAAGTGCAATTTCTTATATTGCTGATTATGTTTTTGTCTGCCGTGTATTTGGTTTTTCTATGGTACGCGTATATTTTTAATTCTCAGTGGAATGAGGCACGTGTGAATGAATATATTCAAACAAAACAAAGCAAAAGCGAAGCTGTTTTTAATCGAGAAAATTTTCAAAAAGTCATTGATGAATCAAGCGCTCGAAGTGCGGAATTTGAAAAACCTCTAGAGGTCCAAGAAGATATTTTTCGACTGAATAAATAGGAAAATTTAGAAATTTAAAAACACTGCGCTAGGCAGTGTTTTTTTGTTTGTGCGCCGGGCAGGAATCGAACCTGCGACCAATAGCTTAGAAGGCTACTGCTCTATCCACTGAGCTACCGGCGCATACAACTAAATTTATATGGGGGCGGTCACAGAGAATCGAACTCTGGTTCTCGGTACCACAAACCGATGTCTTAACCGTTAGACGATGACCGCCATATATTATATTTTGTGCACCCACCGGGACTCGAACCTGGGACCATATCCTTAAGAGGGATCTGCTCTACCAACTGAGCTATGGGTGCGTTGTCGCTATTTCTTGAAATTTTGTGCGCCCGGCAGGAATCGGACCTACAACCCCTTGGTTCGAAGCCAAGTACTCTATCCATTGAGCTACGGGCGCGTCGTCATTATCACTCCTCTTTACAATATATAAAATACTAGCTTAAATAAATTGCCTAGTCAACTGATTCTACATGTTGTGTTCACTTTTATATTTTCTCCATTCTTTGTCTGACCAATCCTTTGGTTTTTCAGTGAGGGTATTTTCGGCGCCTGGGTGCGGATATTTGCTGGGTGAATCATAATTGCTATTGAAAACATCTTCTCGAATGAGTTTTTCATTTTTATCAAAAACTTGCTGAGTGAAAGTGGTTTTTAGCGAGCCGTCGGGTTTTTTTTCTAAAACAGTCGGGCCGATAACATTCGTTTTTCTTCCGTCATTTGTTCCATAGAAATTGAAAATTAATTCCTTGCCTTCGATTTTTGTTTCAATGAGAATGTGTCCGGGGGTGTTATTGGTAAAACGTAGATCTGGGCGGGGGATATAAATAGTAGCATCCATTCCTTGCGGGTTATAATAAGCAACCGGATAAGCATGGTTTTTCCTTGCGGTTATTTCCAGGCCGGAATTTATCGCAGCACGAAAAGCGGTGGTGGAAACTTGGCAAATTCCGCCGCCAAATTCTGGTTCTGTTTTGTCATACTTAATCACTAATTCTGGCAAGTAGCCATGTTCGCCGTCTACTTCTCCGAGAATTTTCACGAAAGAAAACTCCTCCTCCGGCTTGATGAGAACTCCATTGAAACGCTTAGTAGCTACATTGATATTGAATATTCTGTTTTTAGGCGAACCGGCAAAATTTGATTTTCCGGTTCCGATGAGACTGGTAATACCTAGATTATTTTGTGAATCGGAAGAAATTTCCGGTTGGATTTTTTGTGTTGGCAGATCAAGTGAAGCTGAAAAATTTTGTGCTAACAGAAAGTCTCTAAGGATTTGAACACTTTTTTCTTCATCAAGCTTTATCCCTGGGCTGGAAAGAGCAAAAACAGAAACCCTTCCGTCAGTTATTTCAAATTTTGCATCCAAGGGATCCTTGTTGGTTTTTCTGGCCAAGTCCCTGGTAAAATTTTCAATTGCATCGGTATTAATGCTAAGCGTATATTTTTTCTTGATATGTTTTTGATTTTCATAGGGAAAGGAAAGTCGACATTCAAGAGATTTTTTATATTGGCAAAAATTGATATTTTCTATTTCAGAAAAATATTTAGAGTCAAAAGCAAGGTAATTTTTTTCTTTTAACCAAGTGGAAATTTCTGACTTCGCCAAGGAGTAGGGGGTACCATTTACAATTAAATTTAAATCAGTTGGAATTTTTTCTAAAATTTCGGCTGGCAAAATCTGAGCGGAAACAGTCCCTGACCAAAAAGCCAGAGTTAAAAAAGAAGCTATTAAAATGTAGTTTTTAGCTTGCATAGCTTTAATATACCATAAATAGAAAGAAAAACACAGAATCATCTGTGTCATTCTGTTGAGTCTTGTGTGTTTGATTTTTTATTTAGAATCCTCTGACTTGAATTTTTTTCGTTTTAGTATTGTCAGCTTTTGGCAGACGAATAGTTAAAATTCCGTTTTTCATCGAAGCTTCTATTTTGTCAGCTAAAACATCTACCGGCAAGATGACTGATCTGGAAAAACTACCCCAATAACATTCTTGATAATAGTAATTTTCTTCAGAAACTTCCTCGTCTTTTTTTCTTTCGCCACGAATGGTGATCATGTCATTGTTGATGCTCACATCCAAATCTTCCGGCTTGACGCCAGCGATAGTGGAACGAATCACCACATCATTGTCAGTTTGATAAACATCAATAGTGAGTTGTCCCTCCCCATCTTCTTGAACAGGTGCTGTATGAATTTCTTCTCGCTCTATCATGCGCGGAGATGAATTGATGATCATTTCTGCTTCGGCAGTGTCTTCGGAGTAGATATTAGAGATATTCATCGGGCGCTCTCTCTCGAAAGATCCACCTTCACTACTGTCAATTGTTCGAGAACCAGTTAATTTTTCAAAAAAAGATTTCTTTACTTTAGTCATATAATATTGTTATTTATTTACCTTAGTTTAATTCTAATTTAATTATGCTATTTTGGCAAGAAAAGTTATTTTTGGCCATTCTTGCTTAGGAAAAAAGCTAAAAAAATGAGAATAATTAGTCCACTATTAAGCATCAGGGGATTAGTCGAAATGAGAACAAAAAAATTAAAAAGAAGATGAAAAAAATATCCAAGACAAAATATAGCCATAACGCCCCAAATTTTCAAATTTTCTCTCTTAGTGAAATATATTCCATAAAGGCAAGAAGTGAAAATATGAATCAAAAATAACCCTAGGTAAGAGAAGAATAATTCAAGATTGAAAGGGTTGTTATTTAGCACATTGAGAAATATTTCTGCGGTAGCAAAACCACTGCCTAAAATAATCGAAGACCAAAAAATATTTTTTATACTTTTTGAAATTTTCCATAAAAGGCCGAGCTTGATAAATTCTTCGATTAAAATTGCCAAAAGCATGAAATGGCCGATTTTTTCCGACACGGCAGAATTTTCTAAGGCAGGGAAGATGATTGTTAGAATTGTCTGGAGAATCAAGGCACCAAGCGTGGCCGCTATTCCAAGAGAAAAAATTATAAGCTTATTCATATTAGTTTAATTTTAAATTAGCGTTTGTTTCTAAATCCTCCCAATTATTTTTCAACTTACGGGTATTCTTTTTGAGCTTATAACGGAAAGAGGCAGCGATAGCAATCATTGCGGCATTATCTACTGAGTAGGAAATATTAGGTATCATGTATAAAGCATTAAGTAATTCATCTTGCACTGATGCGCCAAGTTGTTTGCGCAGCTCGGTATTAGCAGACACACCGCCGGCTAACATAATAGTTTTGGGATTATATTTTTTTGCTGCGCGCATCGTTTTGGAAATCAAAACATCACAAACAGCTTGTTGAAATTCTTGGCAAACTGCACTCACAAAATCGTTATTCTTCAATAACTTTTCATTTTTTTTGACTAAATATAAAACAGCAGTTTTTAGGCCGGAAAAAGAAAAATTAAAATTGTCGCTCTTGATCATTGGACGAGGAAGGGGAGCTTCTAGTTTATATTTTTTAACTCCTACTGCTTCCTTCGCTACTGCCGGTCCACCAGGATAACCAAGCCCTAAAATTCTTGCGACTTTGTCAAAAGCTTCTCCCACAGCATCATCTTGAGTTTCGCCGATAATTTCATAACTCAAATGTTTTTTCATTAAAACTAGTTGGGTGTGCCCGCCAGAAACTACTAAACATAAAATTGGGAAATTTATTTTGGTTTCTTTTGACTTTTGACTTTTGACTTTTGACTCTACGCTAATTTTATCGGAGATAAAATTAGCGTAGATATGTCCTTCAATATGATGAATTCCAATCAAAGGTTTTTTCCAAAGATAGGATAATGTTTTGGCGGTTTCCACTCCGATAAGCAGTGCTGGGATTAGTCCTGGGCCATTAGTGACCGCAATAAGATTAATGTCCTTCGAAGTCAAACGGGATTTTTTCAAGGCTTCGTCGATAACGAGTATAATATTTTTCAAATGTTCTCTGGCCGCCAAATTTGGCACCACTCCACCCCATTTGGCATGAAGAGCTATTTGTGAAGAGACAATATTAGCCAAAACCGAAAAAGCACCATTTTTTTCTTCCAAAATAGCGCAGGCGGTTTCATCGCAAGATGTTTCGAGGCTCAAAATGATCATAAAATTTCTAGTATAATTACTAATAGTATAGTATCATTAATATAGTGAAATACAAATTGCTAAATTAAGTACTAATAATGGAGCAAGATAAAGTCGAAAAAGAATTAACCGATAGCGAACTAGCAGAAATTGTTAGGAGTTTTGATCAAGAAAGATATGGCGAGATAATTGAAAGATATCAAGGAAAATTGTTTGCTTATCTTTACCGTCTAATTGGTTCTCGTGATGAGGCTCAAGATATCTTGCAAGATGTTTTTCTCAAGGCCTATCGAAATTTGCAAAGCTATGACAGCGCGCGAAAATTTTCTTCTTGGATCTATCGCATTGCTCACAATGAGGCAGTAAATTTCATCAAAAGAAAATCTCTCAAAAGATTTATCCCCTGGGAAGATATCGCAGCCACTAAAGATAAGATGGATATGGCGAGTTTCGAAGATGGGGCGGACAAGGCGTGGCTTCGAAAAGAGATTGGCAAAGAAGTGAATTTTGCATTAGATGAAATGCCTTTTAAGTATAAACAAGTTTTGATACTACGATATTATTCGGATAAGTCCTATGAAGAGATTGGTGAAATTTTAGGCAAACCAGTAAACACGGTGGGTACGCTAATTAGTCGGGCCAAAAGAAGTCTTTCGCAAAATCTAAAAGGTAAAGAGTTGCCTTTTGATAATTAATTTTAAATAACATGGAAGAAAAAAAACAAGGCGTCAAAGATAACGTGATGCAAGCGATAAAAAACAAGAAGGTAAAAATGCGTAGTCATTTGAATTTTATGGCGGAAAAATTGGGCTTGGAAAGTGCTTTGGCTGGAGCGATAATTTTTGGGTCGCTCTTAGTGAGTGTCATTTTCTATTTATTGAAAAAAACTGGCGCGCTAAAATTTTTGAGTTTTGGAATACCAGGACTCAAAATTTTTCTTCTGACTTTGCCATATGACTATATCGCGCTATTTATCTTTTTTGTGATCTTGGCAATTTATTTCGCCAATCAAATTGAATTATTTTGCGGAAATTGTACGCGGACAGATTCTTTCGCTGTGTATTTTTTTGCCGGCTCCATAATCTTAGGAACTATTTTTGGCGTCATGGGGGTGGGGGACTTTCTCCATAGTTGGTCAGGGAAAGGCATTCCTCAGGAGAGTGCAATTTATGGCAAAGTGAAAAGTTTTTCCGAGAAAGAAGTTCTAGTAGAAGATGAGAACGGAAAAATGATTAGAGTTTTCATTGAAGAACCGCAAAATGCGATGATTGATAAATATGAAAAAGGCAAATTTTTGCGCGCCATCGGTTCACGCGACCCTGACGACGACAACCTTTTCCACGCGCAAGTTGTGAGGTGTTGTGATGAGGATTAGAAATAGTTGATTTATTTTTAAATATATGATAATATCTTTCTATCATTGAAAGGTGCCCTGCTAAGGCATTTTTTATTGAACTATATGCCGCGTTCGTCTAGCCCGGTCAGGACGCCAGGTTTTCATCCTGGAAATCATGGGTTCGAATCCCATACGCGGTACTAAACTTGAAAACAGCCCTTGATGGCTGTTTTTGATTTATCGGGGGAAAAGAGTTAGAATGGAAGTGTTCAGTGAGTATTGGAAGAATAAAAAGTTATCCACAGTTCAAAAGTTGCCTGAAATATCACAGAGTGATATAATATCATCATAACAAACTAAATAAAGTTATGAAAAACAAATATAGTTCACTCGTCATTTTTGAAGATTTTAAGATTCGTCGTCACTACGAAGAAAAAACAGAAACCTGGTATTTTTCGGTAATTGATATTGTTGCCGCTTTGATAGAGCAAGTAGATTTTAAAAAAGCAAAAAGCTATTGGGCAACACTCAAAAACCGCCTGAAGAATGAAGGAAGTCAGTTGGTCACAAAATGTGACCAACTGAAATTAATGTCTGCAGATGGTAAATTTTATAATACTGATGTGGCAAATACAGATGTGACGGGGGATAATTATCTGCCTAAGAAAAAATCTGTGAAAAAATTGAATTAAATTTATGGAAAAATAAACTAATCTAAAATTCGCAAAACCGCTATCGCTGGCGATTTTTTGATTTATTGGGGGAAAGGGGGTAAAATGGAAGTGTTCAGTAATTAGTTAAGTAACATACAAAAATATGAAAATTGGAATTATTTCTGACGTCCATGATAATGGACTAAATCTTCTAAAAGCGATAGATGTTTTCAAGAAAAAAGAAGTGGAGATTATAATTCATTGTGGTGATTGGGGTTCGCCTGGAGCAGCTTGGCTTTTCATGAATAATTGTGACATCAGAACAATTTCGGTTTTTGGTAATAATGACAAGGATATGTATCGTTTTTTTACTTATAAAGAAAAATATAATTGGGATAAGTTAGAATATCATGGTGAATTTGCGAATTTAGAATTGGGAGGAAAAAAGATTGCGGTTTATCATGGAAATGTTGGCGAGATAACAGAGGCATTGATGCTTTCTGGAAAGTGGGAAACAGTAATTTCAGGCCATGATCATGTGTCAAAGATAGAATCTGTAAATGGCGTCTTACATATTAATCCAGGAACAATTAATTGTTTGAAAGCTGGGAAAATCGAGAATAATTTTACGGTTGCGATTTATGACTTAGGAGAAAATAAGGCAGAGATTATTAAATTGTAAAAAAGATAGCGATAGTGATTAAAATAAATATAAAAATATGACAACAAGAAAAAGTGAAGAAAAAAATACTTGCCCTGTTAAATAATTTTAAATTTTTTAATAGTCTATGTATTACACATATATTTTAAGGAGTGAAAAGGATAATAAAAATTATGTAGGTTATACTAAAAATTTAAAATTAAGATTTGAGGAGCATCAAAAAGGAAAAGTTGAATCAACTAAAGATAGAAGGCCATTGAAATTGATATATTATGAAGCATGTCTAAATCAGCAGGATGCGACACATAGAGAAAAATATTTAAAAACATATCATGGTAAGATGTTTCTAAAAAATCGCCTCAAATCTTATTTAACAGGGTGAATAAAATTACCAGAATAGGAAAAACCAGCCTGGCTGTCACTATTCCGATTGAGATGTATAAGGAATTAGGTTGGAAAGAAAAACAGAAGGTGGTTGTGAAAAGAGTGGCTGGTGGGATTATAATTAAGGATTGGAAGAAATAAATTTAAGTATAATAAAAATATGTGGCCAAAAAATTTAACAAATATAAATGACGGCATTTTCAGAACTATCAATGGTAATTCTGATGAAATGATTGGGGTGGGCAGATGTATGAAGGCAGGGTTTCCTTGCTCACGTGCGGATGTTACTAATGGTAGATACGATGCTATTATTGACGTAGGAAATAATAAACTTTTAAGGGTACAAATCAAAGGGACATCTGGAGGTAATGTTAGTTTTGCAGGAGGAGGTAGAAGTGGAAAACAGATAGATAGAAAGGTCAAGCAACGAACTTATAAATATTCACCTGACGATTGCGATATAATTTTAGTTGTAGATGGTAGAAAAGGCGAATGTTATATTATACCTATTGAAGATGTTCAAAAAATGAGTAACTCAAAATCTTTAGATAAATTGGAAATGTATAAAGAAAATTAGGACTTGTTAAAAAAAATGACAGGAGCCTAATTTATCACCTTCATAATTTGTTTTGCCACAGCCGTAACCACTGGAACACTCACAGAATTTCCAGCTTGCTTGTATAGTGAAGAATCCGCTAAATTTTTTGGCAGGATAAATGTTTTTGGAAATCCTTGTAATCTAAAGCATTCAAGAGGAGTCAGTTTTCTGATTCCTTTTTTGTCTTTTATAATTGGAACGTTGTGTCCACCTGTCCCCATATTGGCAGTGAGAGTCGGACACACGCCTTTCTTGTTTTCCCTCACATATTGTCTTCTCCATTGATAAACTTTTCCTTCTTCGACTACGAAATCTTTGAGTTTTTCAAAAAGTGGTTTGCCGTTATAATAATATTTTTTATCCACATTTTTTTCCAAAAGATCAGTGACTTTTAGCTTTAATTTTTGTGGCTCTGGAAATTCAAATTTATCTGAATAATTTTTATCCTTAAATCCCACAATATATATTCTTTCTCGGTTTTGGGGAACATCCCCGTATTCCATAGTGTTTAAAACCTTAGTTTTCACATGATAACCCAAATCCTCTAGCGTCTGGATGATTATACTGAAAGTTTTTCCGTTGTCATGACCTTTGAGATTCTTTACATTTTCCAAAAGAAACCCCTCTGGTTTTCTAGCTTTCAAAATTCTCGCAACATCGAAGAATAAATTTCCTCGATCTTTTTCATCATTGAATCCTTTTCGATATCCTGCGATTGAAAATGCTTGGCAAGGAAAACCGCCCAAGAGAAAATCAAACTCTGGCAAATCATCGATCCCAATTTTTCGCATATCTTCCACGACAAGTTTTGATTTTTTGAAATTCAAATCGTAAGTGTAGGCGCAATGCTTATCAAAATCATTTGCAAAAACTGTTTCAAATCCTGCATTTTCAAAACCCAACCTTATCCCTCCAACTCCGGCAAATAAATCCAGAGTTCTAAATAATTTTTGTTTTGAATCACTATCATTATTTTCGAGGTTTCTTTTTATCTCAATAACTACACCTCTAATCTCAACTTCTTTTCTATAAATCGGCAACATTGTTTGATTGGCTGGTTGAAGTCTGAATCTATTTTTCTCTCGGTATATTTTTTTCAAAGTGGCTTCGTTGTCATCAATTATCGCGACCACTGTCTGTCCATTTTCTGCCGAAGATTGTTTTTTTATAACTACAATATCACCATTGAAAATTCCCTCATCAATCATACTCGTACCCCTAACTTTGAGAGCATAATATCGTTCATCCTTTTTTATATTACCCGAAGCAATCATCACGCTTTCTCCTGTTGTTTCTATGGCTTCGATTGGCTGACCGGCAGCTATTACTCCAACTAATGGAATTTTTATAAGACTATAAGGATTCTTCTTTTTCAATTCAATTCCCCTAGCTGAGCTTCCATTTCTTTCGATGAATTCTTTTTTCTCGAGTGCTTCTAAGTGCTGGTGAATAGTTGACACAGCGGAGAGTTTGAAATGTTTTCTAATCTCTTCAATAGTAGGGGATAGCCCTTTTTTGCTTATGTAGGATTTAATGAAGTCTAATATTTGTTTTTGCTTTTTTGTTAGGGTGGACATATAATTGACTTGTGATATAAATTTGTTATAATTCCATTATACCGAAAATTTACCGAAATAGCAAAAACGAGTTATCCACAGTTATAATAGTAAGTAGTGGAGGGACTAATAATTGAGGATTAGAAAGATAAGAAATAAGAATTGAGAAGAAGTATTCTTGGGTAATAAATTTGTAAGTTTAAATATTTTATGGAAAAAGAAAATTACATTTTAATTGACACAAATATTTTTATTCAGTGTTGTCTTTTGGAATTAGAACAGGGGGAGGATTTGAATGTGCTTCAAAAACTGAATGCTTTATTAGTCGATGATAAATTCAAGATATTATTACCGGAAGTAGTGGAATTAGAATTTTATAATCAGTTAGATAGAAAAACTAAAAAACTTAAAAATCATATTGGTGAATACAGAAAATCCATAAATCTAGACGAGAGCCTAGACGAAAAAGTAAAGACTGACATGTGTGAAAGTTTGAAGGGGTGCTTTGATAAAAGGAAGGAAAATACAGAAAAAGTTAAAAAAGAAATAATAAATATTTTTTCGAGTAATAACACTATAAAATTAAGAATTACTCCAGACTCTTTAGTGGGTGTAGTGAGAGGTTCCTTGTCAGGAGAAAAGCCTCATAATAGCGGAATAGGTTTAAACATACAACCAGATGTCTTGATAGTTGAATTAGCTAAGAATTTTTTAAATAGTAAAAAAGATTATAATTTTTATTTCTGTAGTAAGAATATTAACGATTTTGCAAAAGATTCTAAGATAGATAGCTCTAAGATTGAAATTTCAGATAGTATAAAGAAATACTTTAGTCATTTAGAATATTATACAAATTTATTACAGCTTTTAAATGATAACTTTAAGACAGGTTTCTCTAAAAAATCTGTTAAAGGATTTGATGAACATAATAGAATTAGGGAACGTATAACTATAAATTTACCACCAAATTTTAATAAACAGATGTTGCCACAGTTATCTCGATTACTTGAAACTTATAAATCTGGCTCAACTAAAGTTTTTCTTTCGATTGGATCTTCTCGTCTTGAAACGCCTTATAATTTAATAGGTGATAATGATACGTATCATGATTTAAATGAAAAAGTGAAGAATATATTTGAAAAATATGAGGGACAAAAAAATGAAGAGTTAAAACTACCACCTTTTTAAATCTTTATAAATAATTAAGTTGAAAAAAATGACAAAATATATCCTTCACGGAGGAGAAACAGGCATAACTAATAAAAACAACGAAGCATTTTATCAGGAATGGGTTAGGGATTTTGACGAAGACAAAATTCCCTCGATTCTACTTGCCTATTTCTCAAGACCGAAAGAAATTTGGGATGAACTTGAGAAATCTGACAAAGAAAGATTTGCAAGATATACAAAAAATAGGAAAGCAAATTTTATAGTTGCAAGCAGTGATATGGAAGAATTCAAAAAACAAATCAAAGAATCTGATGTTATTTATTTCCGCGGAGGTGAACCACAAAAAATTGTAGATACGATCCAAGAAATTAAAAATAAATTGCTATCCTTGCTTGATGGAAAGATATGCGCCGGTTCATCAGCTGGTGTCATGTTTCTTTCGGATTATTCAAGTAGTAACGGCAAGGACTGGAAAAAATATCTAGGTTTGCTGTCAATTAATTCAGTCGTCCATTATTCTGAAGAAATGAAAGAGAGGTTAGAAGGATTTAAAAAAAGCCATCCTGATGATAAAAAAGAGTGGGTACTTTTACCAGAAACAGAATTTATTATAAAAATATCTTAAACTTAAAGAGAATAGAATAAATGTGGTCAAGTATCTTTTTCAGTTCAGAAATAATTCAATACATATTATAATACGTATTAAAATACTTACCTAAATTAGTTACTTATTCTAAGTGTAAGATTAGGGCCGGAGCGCTGTAGTATCTGTATAAATAAATGGGTGAAGTTATGAACAAATTAACCGCCGAAGAAAAAAGAGTTATTTTGGAAAAGGTAATTTAAAATTAACAAGAAAAATATGTTTATAAAACTCTATCTCATTGCCTTGCCGGTTTTTTTTGCTTCAGTTTTAATTGTTGCATAATATAATGAAAAAAATTGAAGTTGTCGTTAATGACAAAATGCAAAAAAACTATGCTTATACTATCACAGAAAAATCTGGGGAAAATTTTGCACCCGAATTTAAGCCGGAGTTGACCCCCAAAGAAATGCTTAAGCTTGGAATTTTTGGAGGGAGATATATGCGAGATTGCAAAAGAGAATTTCCCAAGGATTGGTTTTCAAAAGCCAAACTTTTTCCGGATGGTCTCTCTGGGCATGACAAAAATTTAAATTATTTCAAAATAGACGCCTCTCAACCTCTTTCAGTTTGGAGAAAAAAAGGATGGATTCACCCCGATGATCCAAGAGGTTGGTTTCAATGGTATTGTCGATATTATATAGGCAGAAGACATGAGGATGATGCTCGTCAAATTCGTCGCTGGAAAGCTTTCAGAAGACACGTTACTCAAATTCAAAAAAATTGCTGGCAAGGAGATTTGAATTGTCGCTCAAGACAGCGCCAAGCTGTGCTCCACTGGGCCTATGATAGTAGAAAATTGTAAATAAAATATTTATTAAGTAACACTAACAGCCTCCCAGGGCTGTTTTTTTGTGGGGGATTGACGAGTGAAATAGAGATGATATAATATCACCATAACAAATAAATATTAAAAATATGAACAATAATGTTTTTGAAGAAATAAAAAGAATCAATGAATATAAAAGTGAATTCTGGTCATCTCGTGATTTGGCGAAAGTGTTGGGTTATTCCAGCTACGATAAATTCCTAAATGTTATTAATAAAGCCAAAGAAGCATGTGAAAATAGTGGTCAAGTTATCCACAACCATTTTTCCCATATGGACGAAATGGTCGAGATTGGATCAGGAGCTAAAAGAGCAATTGATACTATAAATTTATCTCGCTATGCATGCTATCTAATTATTCAAAATTCTGATCCATCCAAGGAAGTGGTTGCGTTGGGGCAAACATATTTCGCTATCCAAACTAGAAGACAAGAAAAAACAGATCAATTAATGGAAGATAATAAGCGACTGCATTTGCGTAATGAAATTAAGACGCATAATACATCACTAGCTGAGGCTGCGGAAAATGCAGGGGTGGAAAATTATGGAAAATTTCAAAATTATGGATACAAGGGGCTATATGGTGGACTGGATGCAAATGATATTCACAAAAAGAAAAATTTGAAAAAATCTCAAAAAATTCTTGATCATATGGGGAGTGAAGAATTGGCGGCTAATTTATTCCGCGCCACTCAAGCTGACGCAAAACTTCGTCGAGAAAAAATTCAAGGAGAAATGAATGCAAGCCTAACACATTTTCATGTCGGGCAAAAAGTTAGAAAAACGATTGAAGAATTGGGAGGAACTATGCCAGAAGAATTGCCACCGGCTGATGGAATATGCAAAGCTAAGACACGGATAAAAAAAATAAAAATAAAAAATTAGAATAAATTTTCATTCTTCCCACTCCAACATTTTTCCAATCTTGGCTTCCATGCGGTCGGCTTTTTGCAGATACATTATTTGTTTGCGATTCAAAATGGGGGAGTGTTTCACATCAGCCAGATATTCGGGGATGTAGTATATTTCTTCCTTGGTGGTCATCCAATCAAGATGGTCAAAGCGTTTCAAGTTTATGGGAGCGGAGAAGCTACGCAAACTTTTTCGACCAGTAGTGTCAAAATATTCATGGAAATAACTCATGGCTAATTCGCGAATGGAAGAATAGACGGGTTCGCGATAGCGTAGAAAGACATGATTAGTTTTGGAAATGGCACCCCACTTGTCATATTTTTTGAAAACCGCCACCACATGATCAAAATCAGTTTTACTGGCCATGAGATCTAAAAGTAGGGGAGGTTGGCCATTGATGCGAAGAGCAAGGGCGGCCAGTGTGGCGCCTTCAATGCAATGACAAACTTTTTTGTCTAGAACTGTCATCGGCGAAAAACAAGTGTCGCCAGATTTTTCTAAATTCATTGGCATTGAATTCAAAAAAAGCTGAATCTTTTTGGGATCATTCAATGCTTTCAAAATTTTCAATTTTTCCTTGGGGATGTTAAACATTTTTTATAAGCTAACTAAATACTTAATCAGAAACTGCAAATAATAAATTCCGGCCAAAAGAAAAATTGTGGCGACACTGTAGCGCATTACTTTTTCAATTTTCCCCATAGCGTTGTATATTTTTGTTAGCTTGCCAACACCAAAAGCCAAGATAAAAGAAAAAATAATCACGGGTAGTGCAGTCCCCAAAGCAAAGACTGGCGGTAAAAGCAAACTTTCAGTTGAGCTTATAACCAGCGGGATAAGTATGCCAAAAAACATCACTCCACTGTAAGGACAAAACGCCAACGCGAAAAGCATCCCAAGCAGGATCGCGCCCAAATAACCCTTGCTTGCGAGCCATTCTTTTATTTTTTCCACCTTTTCATTTTTTCCACTCAAATTAATTTTAATCACCCCAAACATTACTAAGCTGATTATAATCAAAACTATTCCCAAAACCTTGTCTCCCCAGCCTTGAAATATTTTGGCAATCTTGAAAGAAGAAAGTCCGAAATAAATCAGAATGGCTAAAAGAGTATAGCTGATTGCTCGACCCAATGTATAACTCAGACCGCTAAGCAATGTATGTTTGGCCGTTTTTATTTCCTTGGAAATGTAAGCGATAGCTGTGATATTGGTCGCCAAAGGACAAGGACTGATTGAAGTCATCACGCCTAAGACAAAAGCGGTGAGTAGAGGAAAATTATATTGATCAATTAATACATTGAGAAATTCCATTTAGATAAGTGCTTTAATTTTATTAGAAAGATAATCTATGAAACCTTGCTTATCGGAAAGTAATCGCCAAGCTTGCACTTCTTCTTGAATATTATCTTGCCCGTCAATAATGGGATTGATGAATAAGGAAGTTCCAGAAGCCTTGAATTTGTTCGCTATTTCTTTATTCTCTGGCAAATCAATATTGATTTCCCTAAATTCAATTTTCCCCGATTTCAATTCTTCAGAAAAATTTTGTTCGATAGCTTCCAAGGCATATTTCCCAGCCGTTATGCAAGAAGAGCAACGATTAGTGGAATGGAAAAGAAAGACTTGCACTTTTTCCGCCGGCTTGCTATTTTGATTTTCGCTTACTTCTAAATTTTCTTTTACGCTTTGATTAGTAGCTGAATAATTGTCGCTATAAATTGTCCAAATGAAAAACATTGCTACTAAAAGGATAATTCCGTATAAAATTTTGTTTAGATTTTTTTTCATAGTTTTTTGTTGTAGGACTTACACGTTTGATTGCGAAAAAGATATTAACGCAGTCGCCAGGAAAATATTTTATCCAAGTAGTTTTTAATTACTGGCGAATTGTTCCATTTTATAATTACTTTTGCGACGAGCATATCTTGACGCGAGCAAACGCGTAAGTCCTATCGTAGTTAGTTAAAAAAATAAATTAAACGCATAGCCGATAAGCACTATACTAACGGCAGTGATCGTGAAAAAATAAACAAGCAATTGAATTTTCATTACTTTTTTCAAAATCAAAGCTTCTGGTAAAGAGATTCCGACTACCGCCATCATAAAAGCCAAGGCAGTGCCGAGCGGAATACCTTTTTCCACCAAAGCTTGCATAATCGGAATCACGCTAGTAGCATTGGCATACATTGGCACAGCCAGAAGAACAGAAATTGGAACTGCGAATAAATTATCCTTGGTAATATATTTCTCCAGAAATCCAGTTGGTACAAAACCATGAATAGCCGCTCCCAAAGCAATTCCGGCCAAAGCATAGGGGAGTATTTTTTTAGTAATCTGCCAGCCTTCCAGCCAGAATTTTTTTGCTAGAACTATTTTGGTCTCATTTTTCTCTACCGCTTGGTATTTTTGCGCTTCTATTTTCCAAACATAATCAGCCACATATTTTTCCAATTTCAATTTTCCTAAAATAAATCCACCAACAACTCCTAAAAACACCCCAGCAAAAACATACCAAAGAGTTATCTTCCAACCGAACAGCCCGATAAATAAAACTACCGCTGCTTCATTGACTAGAGGAGAAGTAATTAAAAAAGAAAAAGTCACGCCCAGCGGAATGCCTGCTTTTAGAAATCCGATGAAAAGAGGAATGGAAGAGCAAGAGCAAAAAGGCGTGATAGTGCCAAACAAAGATGCCAGCAAATGATCAAAGCCGTACCACTTCCTGGAAGCCAAAAAATCACGCAATTTTTCTATCGGCAAATAATGCCGAATGATCGCCATAAAATAGTTGATAACTAAAAGCAAGAGAACAATTTTTAGCGCATCATAAATGAAAAAACTCACACTTTCTCCCAAGTGGGAATGAGCGGTTAACCTAAAAACTTCGAAAGTTAGCCAGTTCGCTATTATTTGGAAAGGGTAAAAAATATCCATAATTTTAATTTGTTTTTATTCTTAACATTTACCGTTGCAAGAACAACAGCCTACTGAACTATCCAAAATTTTCTTCTTGTCTGTTAGTAACTTCTTAATTTCTTCTACAGATAAAACAGCTCCGTAGCTCAAAACCTTTTCATCTACCACAATAGCTGGTAAACTCATAACACCATAACTCATAATTTTTTCTATATCCGTTATTTTTTCCACCTGCGCTTCCAGCTTCAACTCAGACAAAGCTTGCGTGGTATTTTTCTCGAGCTTTTGACAATTAGGACAGCCAGTGCCTAGAATTTTGATCTTCATAGATTTTTTTTATTTAATTAAGTTTACTGGGTTGCAAAGACTTTCTTTTTCGTTTGCCAGTCTACCGCAACAACGGCAAATATATTTCGGGTCGTCCACTAAGGGAACCACCTTGTCCATATCAAATTTATTATGTGGCTTAGTCAGTTCGCAAAGTTTATTTTCACGATTACCGCTACAACCGCAACCACAATCACTAGATGTATCACAACAATTATTTCCCATAATTTTTTTTATTAGTTAATTATTTGATTAAAAATTTTCTTGTACTTTCGGATAATTTTTCGATTTAAGGAATGACGGATAAAATTGCCATCACGTTCTTCCAAGAGCAGGTCAATATTTTTCAATTGTTTGAGGTGGTGCGAAACAAGCTTATCGGAAATGCCTAATGCTGGCACAATTTCGCATACGCATTTGGCGCCAGTTTGAAGAAGGCAAAGAATTTTCAATCGGTTGGCATCAGAAACGGCCCGCAAAAATTGATAAGTTTTCTCAATTTCTTTTTCTCTGGTTGAATTTTTTGCGCAACAATCAAATTTCATAATAAAAAACTATCCTAATTTATATTAGAATAGTATTATATTTCAGAAAGTATGTCAAATGCAATTATTTCAATAAATCCCCAAATTTATTTTTAGTTTCTTCAAAAAGTTTAATTTGCTCTCCCGTGATTGGTTCGCCTTTGGGCAAGTCGAGTTTTAGGGGATTGACGGGGACGCCGTTGAGCTTGATTCCATAATCCAGATGCGGTCCAGTGGACCAACCGGTCGAACCAACATAGCCAATAATTTGTCCACGACTAACTCTTTCGCCAACACGTAGTCCCTGAGCAAATTTACTCAAATGTCCGTAATGCGTAGTGTAGCCATTGTCGTGAGTAAGGCGAATTATATTTCCCCAGCCACCTTCAAAGTGAGCGCTCACTACAGTGCCGTGAGCGGCAGCGGAAACCGGCGTGCCAGTCGGCGCGGCATAGTCAATTTGATAGTGGGCGGAAACTTTTCGAGTGATTGGATGCATGCGCGCTCCCGTAAAGCCGGAAGAGATATGACGATAACTCAAGGGAGCTTTCAAAAATTGTCGTTCAAGTAGTCGTCCCTCACTGTCGTAGTACCCACCTTTGCCACCATTGTCAAAATAGTAGGCGAAATAGGCGGTGCCGGAGTTGATGAATTTTGCACCCAAAATTTTTCCGTCCGGTGCGCTTTGACCATCGCGCGAGCGTTTTTCATATATAATTACAAATTCATCATCACGCTGAATTTCAGTGGTGAAGTCAATGTCGAAAGAAAAAATATCACCCACTTCCAAGACAGTGGCTTCTTGCAATCCCGCTTCCATAGCATCCACATAAAAAAAGTTTTCAATTTTTCCTCGGGCAGTGCTTTGGGAAACTTCATAGGAAATTTTTTCTTCACACGCGCTAAATTCATCAGCTTTTCGTTCCACCACAATTAGCGCTTCGTTATTCTTGTCATATTCAATGCGTTTAGTTTTTTCTTCCTCATCAAAATAGAAGCGCAATTTTTGACCGACTTTAATGTTGGTAAAATCATAAACATCTTTAGCGCAGGAGAGGAGAGACTCCACATCATTGGCATCAAGTTTTCCATTTGATTGGAAAACTTCAGCCGGAATATCGCCATCTGATATTTTATATTCCACCACGCGGTCAGTATTTTTTTTTGTTTCAGGCATGGAAATTTCTTCTATTTTTTCAATGAGTTGTTCTGCTGGTTTTTCTTTGGCGAAAATTGCATTTTTTAGCCAAAGAGTTCCTTTGAAAAACAAAAAAACGATAGCCAGAAAAAACAAGCCAACAATAAGCTTCCTTCTAAAGCTGTATTTTCTTGGTTGTAATGTTAGGCGCGTCCTTGATTTCATAAAAGAAAGTATAGCATGAAATGAGAATTAAATAAACATAAAAAAACCGCCCCTTTCGGGACGGTTTTGTGAAAATACTTTTCAAAAGTATTAGATTTTTGATACGCTGACAGCACATGGTCCTTTTGGGCTTTCGCTTACTTCGAACTGTACCTTGTCACCTTCTCGTAGTTCTTCAAAGGTTACACCTTGAAGTTCTTTTGAATGAAAGAAAAGATCTTTGTCATTTCCTTCTCGGGAAATGAATCCAAATCCTCGATCAGTCAATTTTTTGATTGTTCCTTGTTCCATTGTGATAGAGATATAGGTTATTTAAATTGTTCCACTAGAGGCTTTGCAAAAAAGTTCGACGATTCTTCTAACTGCAGGCTTATTGGGACTTGTAAACTAGTATACGCCTCTTTTTTGATTTTGTCAATGGCTGTGGGAACTGGATTTTCCAGCTGAATATCCCGTGGTCCAAGCGATTTGGAGGTTGTATCCGCCGGTTGGTCCGTCGAGATCTAACACTTCGCTTAATTAGTTTTTTAGTTGTTAGAATTTTTTTAGAATAGTCCTTTTTTAAATTGTTTAATACATTCTTCCCCACAATCATATTCTAATTTACTCATAACCATTTGAATTGATTTATATGGGCAAGTTGGCAAAGAAGCGACATATTTATATTTTTTATATTTTGGCTCCCATAAATCAGCTAACAAATTATTTAAAGCGATATATAGACTAAACAAAATAAAATCAGATTGTTTCGATTTTATTTTACTTTGTTTGTATTCAGGGCAACGAAGATGAACAGTTAGCGGGCCAAGCTCGTTTTCTAGCATTCTTACTGCTGAATGTCTAATGTTGCCGTTTTTATGTTGGAGTAAATGAAGAAGCCAAGGAAACAAAAAATCCGGTGGGTTTTCTCTTCCATGTAAATAATATAAGACAGATACAGCCATAACAAAATTTTCTTCTCGCCAATCTTCTTTAATCTTAAAATACTCCTCTGGAGCATGCTCCGTTATTAATGCAATTTCATCAAATTTTCCGTCACTATTAGAGCTATATAAAAATTTCCTCACTTCTCTTGCTGATTTCCGACTATTTTCTTTGTTTCCATTCAAAATAACATCAAAAAGCTCGTTGAATGTTTTTGTTGGTTTTTGATTTGTCATTCCGATTGTAGTCATATTTTTTATAGTGCATATAAAGTATAATAGCTCAAGCCTTTTATATCAAGCAATATTTTTTTTATTACATTTTTTTGATTTTCAAGAGGAAAAGGGGAGAAGAAAAGTTATCCACAGATCAAGCTTTGCCAGAATTTTTATGCAGTGATATAATATCATTGTAGAAAATTTAATATAAAAAATATGGGCAAAATGAACGAGCTTATAAACATAAAAGTAATTCAAAAAGATTTCAATGGTGAAAAGAAAAGATTTGTGAATGCTAGGGAATTGTATAAATGGTTGGGTGTAGGTAGGGATTTTTCTAACTGGATAAAAGATAGGATTGGAAAGTATGATTTTGTGGAAGATTTGGATTTTTTTGTAGCCTTCGCCAAATTTGGCGATGGATTTAGTGGCTTAAATAAGGTAAAAGCCATTGACCCTAAAAGTGGAAAAATTTTAGCCAGAGAGTATATTATTTCAATTGATATGGCAAAAGAACTGGCAATGCTGGAGAATAACGAAAAAGGAAAAATGGTTAGAAAGTACTTCATTCGAGTGGAAAATGATTTCAAGAAAGTAATGAGGATTGCGACGATGGATCCGAAATTTATCAATCAATTGACGAGTCAGTTTTTTGAAACGCGAGAAGAAACAAAAGAATATCGCAGAGATTTTACTGATTGCATAAAGGATTTTGTGGCGGTGAAAAACTATGGGACTTATACGGACATGCTATATGATTTTTTGTTCCTAGAAAACGCTAAGGAATATAGAAAACTTTTAGATTTAGCTAAAAAAGATTTCACCCGAAATTATATGTATGAAGAGATATTATTGACCATTGGTGCTTTTGAAACTGGGTTGGCGGGAGAAATTGAAGAAGAATTTAAAAAATTAGGTAGAATGTTGAGGAAAGACGAATTTATCAAGAAATTTAACAAATTTTCTTCTACAAAAAATTGGTTAGTCTATCAAAGAAGAGCAAGAAATATTATGGCAACTTATGACGAAGAACTGCGAAGAATCAAACATCCGAAGCTAATTGATTATAGAAAAGAGTTTAGTCAGGAAGATATTCAAAAGCTTCTGAAATAATTTTTTATAATTGGAAAAACAAAAAACTAGAAATTGTCGCTCAAATTCTTTTTAGTGATTTGTAGACTTCCCAGCCACATATCCCGTGGTCCAAGCGATTTGAAGGTTGTATCCGCCGGTGGGACCGTCGAGATCTAACACTTCTCCAGCGATAAATAAATTAGAAATAATTTTTGAGCGCATAGTTTTGTTTTCTACTTCTTTGAGGCTCACTCCACCAGAAGTTATCATAGCTGATTCAAAATCTAAAAGTGAATCGACACTCAGACGAATATTTTTCAAAAGTTTGGCTAAATTATTGCGATGAGTTTTACCGAGAGAATAAATTTTTCGGTCGGTTTCAAGCTTAGAAAGTTCTAAAATTGTGAGAGCTAATTTTTGCGAAAAATATTCAGCCAAATAATTTTTCAAATCTTTTTTCTTATATTCTTTAAAATCTATTTTCAATTTTTCTTCTAGTGCATTTTGTGTGAAAGTGGGGAAGAGGTCAAGTTCCAAAAAGATTTCACCTTTGGAAATATTTTGACTAACATATTTGCTGGCGTTAATAACGGCTGGTCCGGAAAGGCCAAAATGAGTGAAAAGAATTTCTCCAGTTATTTCGAATATTTTTTTGTCCTGTTGTAATATTTTTATCCCGACATTTGGAAGGCTCACTCCCGGCAACTCTTTGACCCAACGCTCTTTTATTTTCATCGGCGTGAGTGCTGGCATTGGAGAAATGATAGTGTGTCCCATTTTTTCTAGCCATGCATATCCATCACCAATCGAACCGGTGGTGGGAAAAGATTTTCCGCCTGTAGAAAGAATGAAATTTTTGGCATAGATTTTTCGCTCGGCTGTTTTGACGCAGACTATCTTTGCATCTTTTATTTCAAAATCCAAAACATTTTGATTAAGTTTCACTACCACGCCATTTTTTTTCAAACTTTTTTTCAAAGCGTCTAGCACGTCTTGGGCTTTGTCGCTCTCGGGGAAAACTCGGCCATCCTTTTCGGTTTTGAGTTTGAGTCCTAATTTCTCAAAAAACTCTTGGGTTTCGTTCGTTCCAAAAACGGAGAGTCCCGAAAAAAGGAACTTTCCATTTTTTCCAAGTTTTTCCACAAACTCCCGATTGGAAAAATTAGCCTGTGTGATATTGCACCGGCCATTGCCAGTCAAAAGTAATTTCTTTCCCAGTGTGGAATTCTTTTCTAGAATTGCCACCTTCGCCCCGTCAACGCTTGCCAAAATCCCCGCCATCATTCCGCTGGCTCCACCTCCAATAATCACCGTGTCAAATTTTTCTTCTTTTAGATTATTCATAATAATTTCATCCTAGCATTGTTTAGGAAATTTTTCTATTACCCGAATCGATTGACAGTTAGCTGGATTTTTGATTATACTCCTAAACTAGACCAATAATGGTTCTAGCGTACCTTTAACTATACTTAGTCAATCCATTTTTTTTAGCAGTTAACCAACAGGAGGGATCAAAATGATTGCAAAAGAAATTACTGAGATGTTGAAGAAATTAATTGCGGAAAAAACAGAAGTTGATATCGCTGACGTAATTCCCGAGGCCGAGTTCGTAAACGACCTCGGAGCTGATTCTTTAGCGATGTTCGAATTATTTTTGTCCGCTGAAGAGCTGTTTGATAACGACATCGAATTATCTGACGAGGAAAAGGAAAGAGTTGTAACAGTTCAGGATCTCTTTGATCTGGTAGAGAAGAAGATATCCTGAAAAAATTGCAAACCAAAAAGGAAGTCGACTTGTGCTTATTATAGGCAAGTCGGTTTTTGATTTATTGGAAGAAAGGAGGTAAAATAGAAGTGTTCAGTAATCAGCCTCATCGGCGGACAAGTATGTTAAGTAACACTTTTTAAAAATAATTTTACATAAAAATATGAAAAAAACTTATTTAAAAGAATTTGTTAAATATACTCAAAACAAAATTGCCTATATTCCAGTAGGCACTATAGAGTGGCATGGAAATCATTTGCCGATCGAAACTGATTTTTTGGTAGCGAAAAAAATATGCGAAATTGTGGCTAAGAATAATTCAGGATATATTCTTCCTCCTATTTATATGGGCTCTGATAGAAAGGAAAAAATAGGCGGGAAACAACTCGTAGGGATGGATAGGTATGTGGGCAAGAAATTACAAGGCAGTGTATATTACTTGGAACCGAACTTTTTTTCTGAATTGATAATTAATCTAAGCAATAATCTTATTAGTCAAGGATTTGAAAAGATTATTCTTGTCACTGGTCATGCCGGAACAGGCCAAATAAAAGCTCTCGAAATGGCGAAGAAAAAAATAAAAAATCTTTCTGTTTGCAATCCATATGAAACTTTAGAAAAAAATGGAATACATGTTGAACATGCGGATGAGAATGAAACTTCTTTATTTTGGGCTTGCTATCCAGAAGAGGAGATTAAGATTAGAAAAATCAAATTAAAGAGGGATGATGACTATGTTAAATTTCTAGGTTATAACCCGATATCAAAAGCATCACTGGCGCTGGGGAAAAGAATGTTAAATGAAATTATAAAGAAGATAAAATAAATTAAACAAAGAAATTATCTAAAAAATGTTTTTTGATTTAGGGCTTTTCTTTTTGACAAAGCAAAGACTATATTATATAAATAAGGGGCAAAAAGACTTTTTTAAAAATAAATATTAAATCTAAAAATATGGAACAAGACCCAAGGTTTGGCGTGTATTCTCAGCCAGAACCTGAGAAAGATGAAGATTCAAAAAAATTTCTAATTACTATAATAGTCATGTTGTCTGTTGCGCTGGTAGGCTTAGCTGCTCTCTATATCTATAATGTTTCAAGAAATTCTCAAGGTGAAAATGAAGCAGAAAAAACAAGCGCAACTTCAAATGTTCCAGTTAGCCCTAGCCCTTCAGTCAGTCCAACTACTCCGACGGTTGCGACCGAACCAGAACCGGTGGTTCCGGCGGAAGTTAAAAAAGCTGATCTCTATGTGAAAAGTTATTCTTTCAGCAAAGATCCAAAAGTTGGTTCTGAATTTGTGATAAATGTTGTTATTGGCAACAAAGGACAAGTTGCTTCTCCTGAGTCCTATTGGGAATGGTGGTCAACTGCTTCCAAGCAATCTTGCAAGAAAAAAGTTGGCGCGATTTCAGCCGGGGGAACTAGCGCAGTGAAGTGTGAATTTACATATTCAGACTGGTCGAATTATGCCACCAAAGTCGTGGTTGATTCGCAAAATGATGTGAGTGAAAGTGATGAAGGTAATAATACGGCGACAAAACAAGTGACACCTAAGCACAAAAAAGCTGATTTGACGATTACTAAATATGAATTTAATCATGATCCAAAAATGGGAGAAGAATTCAAAGTTGAAATCACTATCAAAAACAAAGGAGAAACAGACGCGAAGTCAGTGGAATGGGAATGGTGGTCAACGAGTGCTTCATCTTCCTGCGATGGAAAAGTTGACAAAATAGAAGCCGGCGAAAGCAAAACAGTTTCTTGCAAATATACTTATAAAGAACTGTCAACATATGCAACCAAAGCCTCCGTTGATCCAGATCATGACATTGATGAAGAAGAGGAGGATAATAATGTTTCAACCAAAACCATAATTATAGATCATAATTAAGCCTTGACAAAACAAAAAAGAAAGGGTATACTTACTTTTTATGTTAATACATCTTCGCACGTATCTAAACATAAAATAATTAATTTTTTATGTTAGATAATAATGTATAGCAAAACAAACGCGCGAAGTTCTCGCGCAGGCAGTTCTCATGGTGGCAAAAGAGGGGGATCCCGAGGTGGTTCTCGTCCAAGTGGTCGAAGAAGATTTACTGGCAATGTAATCGACGTTAGTCGCTTTATTTGCAAAGCTAAGGAAATTGTCCCAGCGGAAGCTTTCCAACCTCGTTATGCCTTTTGCGATCTTGAAATTTATACTTTGCTAAAACGCGCTATTGAAAGTCGTGGTTTCGCTGTGCCAACCCCGATTCAAGATCAAGCTATCCCAGCTATTCTTTCAGGAAAAGATGTGATTGGTTTAGCTAACACTGGTACCGGAAAAACGGGGGCTTTTCTCATTCCAATGATCAATAAGATTCTTTTAAACCCGCGCGAAAAAGTTTTGATCGTAACGCCGACTCGCGAATTAGCCATTCAAATTCAAGATGAATTTATGGCGCTGGCTAAAAGGCTAAATATTTTTTCTGTGGTAGTAGTTGGAGGGGCGGATATTCGAAGACAAATCAAAGAAATGCGCATGCGACATAATTTAGTCGTGGGTACTCCTGGACGACTGAAAGATTTAATCACGCGAAAAGTTTTGGATCTCTCACAATTTAGCAGTGTGGTGCTGGACGAAGCTGATCGTATGCTCGACATGGGATTTATCAATGACGTAAATTGGCTTTTGTCGTTAGTTGCAAAACAAAGGCAAATTATGCTTTTCTCGGCTACTTTTGGGGCTGAGATTGAAAGTTTGACTAGAAAATTTTTAAATAATCCGGTGAAAATTTCTGTCAAAAGCGGAGAATCAAGCGCGCAAATTGATCAAAATATTGTGCGCATGGAAAAAGGTAAAGATAAAACAGACACACTCCATGATTTGCTCATCCAAGCTAAATTTGAAAAAGTTTTGATTTTTACTCGCACCAAGCATGGCGCCGACAAACTCACCAAGAGTTTACTTCAGAGAGGTTTTAAAACTGAATCCATTCATGGCGACAAACCGCACAGTAAAAGACAGCGGGCTCTCAAAATGTTCAAAGAAAATGTGGTGGAAATTTTGGTCGCAACGGACGTGGCCGCCCGAGGACTCGACATTCCAAATGTCAGTCATGTCATCAACTTCGATCTTCCTGCAACTTATGAAGATTATGTCCACCGCATCGGTCGCACCGGTCGCGCCGACAAAAAAGGCATTGCGTTGACTTTTGTGGAATAGGAAAAATTGAATATAAAAAAACAAGGGGTTTCTCATTTAGAGAAACCCCTTTTTGTTGTAAAAATTTTTTGCCGAATTTTTTTACCGGTTAATCGCGCGATGCGCGATGTCATTTCGCCAGAAAAGATTGTCGCCACTTTCAATTTTTTGTACTGCACAATATGCCTTTTTTTGGGCCTCGAGAAACGTCTCGCCTAAGGCCGTTATATTGAGAACTCTGCCACCCGATGAAATGAGATTACCATTTTCATCCAATGTAGTTCCTGCCTGATGTATCAGTACATCTTTTTTTCTGGCATTAAAGAGGCCACTAATAGGAAATCCTTTTTGGTAGGATTCGGGATATCCTTTGGCGGCCATCACAACGCAAACCGCAACGCGATGATCCCAGTCAATCTCGCATTCGTCCAGATGACCTTCGATTGTCGCCAGTAAGATTGGCACAATATCACTTTGCATCCGTGTCAGAATGGGTTGGGTTTCGGGATCGCCCATGCGGACATTGAATTCCAGCACTTTGGGTTTTCCATCGTGGTCGATCATAAGCCCGGCATACAAGAATCCCGTGAACGGACGACCTTCCTTGCGCATCGCCCTTACAGTGGGATGAATAATCTCACTGAGGATTATGCCTTCTGCCTCATGCGTGACCACTGGAGCAGGTGAATACGCACCCATACCGCCGGTGTTCAGCCCATTATCCCCATCGCCGACCCGCTTATGGTCTTGCGATGAAGCAAGCGGTAAAACATATCCATTGGAATCGACGAAAGCAATGTATGAAGCTTCTTCGCCATCGAGAAATTCTTCAATGACAATGCGATTACCGGCGTCTTCGAACTTACGCTCGACCATGATTTCCTGAATCGCTTTGAATGATTCATTTAGGTTTTCACAAATATAGACACCTTTGCCTGCTGCCAATCCATCTGCTTTAATAACCAATGGAAAGGACTGCTCTTTCGCATATTCGTATGCCAGATCTGGATTATGAAAGTATTTAAATTTAGCCGTGGGAATCCCATATTCCCTTAGCAATTCCTTCATCAAGACTTTCGAACCCTCAAGTGCGGCAGCCAACATGTTGGGGCCAAAAATTTTCAAATCATTAAATAGTTTTTCCCAGAAGGTAA
>DCUU01000062.1 GCA_002328565.1 Candidatus Moranbacteria bacterium UBA2206 | reverse complement strand
CCCAAATTCCAGCCATGTCTTGCGCCTCTTTAGGTGTCATGTCTGGGTATAATTCGCGTTGTGTTCCCACTTGTCCTGCAATTGTGAGCCAATAAAACCAAGTGGCAATTATCGTCACTAACGGCAAATAGGCGTCTTGCACGTCGCAAGTAGCCCCTGCCACTCCTGCTAGTGGTGTATAACTGGCACGATAATGCAAAACTGCTGACGCTACTGCGGTCGGTGTTGGGTAAATATAGATTTTCCCGTCATCTTTTTCAATGTATTTTTCTAATTCATATTCTTCCGTTTCCTCAATTTTTGATTCTTTGATTGGATCATAAACCGTGTCGCCTATTTTCAAATAATCCACGCCTAAACAGCGTGTCGGTCTAGTGAGATAATTTTGGGCGACAACTGTGGATTGCGAAACATCAATTTTTTTCAAATTGAAAAAATTGCTCAGATAATAAATCGCGTCATCGATTACGCCCGAAACGACGGCGGTCGTTGAATTAACATTGGCTCTAACTTGTGTTTCGATTTGTGAATAGATCATATGATTATATTTTTAATTGTGCATAGTTTAGGGGGATGAAACCATGCACTCAAAAAATATTATTCCTCTCCTCTTATCTCAATTTTTGTTTTGCTGTTGAATTCCAAAATTTCTGGATCATTTTTCAAAATCTCAATCAATCGCTTGTCGTCTGTTTCGAAAACATCTCTTCCCTCGATCACGATTGTTTCTTTGATTTCTGGCATGCCTGTATCGGGATTTATTCCTGTTTTATAGGCGAGATTGTATTTTCCATTTGGATCAAGATTTTTTCGGATAAATTTTGCCATAATAATTATTCTAGGGCGGTTTTAGGAAAAACCGCCAAACCTATTTAATAATTAAGATGTGCAACCATAACCCTTAACAATAGAAGCGGCGGCGTTTCTTTGCTCCATTGTGTAATAACCTGCAATTTGTTCTTCGATTTGTTTCAAGTTTTCTGTAATAACCACAGCTTGAAAATCTCCGCTGGCTTCATCGGAACTCATCGGCCCGAAAGCTAGGCGAGAATAATCCAAAGCCCAAAGTTCTGTATTGGTGCAATGTCTATCTGCGTGCAATTCTATTTCTAGGCCGTGCATTGATAATTTCTTAACTGTCAATTTTGCGTTATATTCCGAAACTCCTGAAACGACATAAGTCGACATCAATCGCTCTAATCGTCCAATAATTGTTGGACTACCATGTAATGCACTTGGTGTACCTCCTGCGCTAATCATAGCTTCTACTACTCCATAAACATGCGCCACTGTCAAAGCTCCGTTTATGTTGTAAGTGGTTGAGGCTGATTCTCGAATTCCTCTAAATGAATAAATTTCATTTGTGCTATCTTCTTCAAGATAACCCTCCCACATCGCATAATTCAATTGCGACATCAAACTTTTAAGCGCGATCATTCTTTGGCGTGCGCGTTCTGATTCTCTCGTGATTTTTGAGCGCATTTGTTTACCAGAAATTGCCAAAACTCTTTCGAAAATCTGCACAATATTATATTTTTCTGTCGGCGCTTTATAAAATGGATCTGCTGGATCTCCTCCGTCTTTGGCTATATTACCCACAATCTTAGCGGTAAAAGCGGCCGCACCTTGGGCGGTGGCGGTTGTTGAGCCATGTCCGCGTGCATAAAGTTCAATCGTATTAGCGGCCGTGTTAATTGATTTTACTACTACAAGTTCCCCAGCTTCGGCGGCTGGCAATGCTAATTTCAAAACATCAAGCGGTCTAATTTTCGCAATTTGGGCGGCGGCGACTGGTAGCGCGGTTATATCATTATTTGTGTCCCAGTCTGCACCAGCTCCGCTGGCTGTTAGTGAAAGTGATTCTAATGGCAATGTGTCGTCTTGCCATTCGTGTTTGTGATTTGTGGCTGTGAATCGTCTTGGGAGAAAATTGAATAGAGATAAAAATCCCATATCCTTTTCTGTTCCCATAAGCAGATCAATTTCCATTGATAGATCCTCGCCTGCTCTTGGCTGTCCGTGGATTTGCATTTTTGTTAAAATTAAAAATTAAATTTCATCTTTTCTTAATTTTAGCTCTCGCACTTTTGTCATTTTATCCGCTGTGGATAATTTCGGATCTTTTTGTACTCTTTCGACTTCTGCGTCGATTTCGTTTCGATCCTTATAGACTGGGCTATGTGATGAGGGTTTTTGTTCGTAATTTCGCATGGTGATTTCTCTTTGTTTATTCACTATCACTTCCGCTTCCTCCGGACTTTTTCCAATGAGCAGATCTGGCAGTATATCCGGATATTGTTTTGCCAGTTCTTCTCTTTGTTTATCGGTGTTGATTGCTCCGATTTGTCCAGTGAGTGATTTGACTTGTTCAGTCAATTCGCTAATTTGTTTTATTGCCTCCGAATCGCCAGAGCCTCTTTTCTCTAATTCGGCGATTTTATCTTGCACTTCTTTGACTGCAAGATCCTTTTCACTTAGCTTTTTTTGCAGAGCCTTGACGTTTTCCTCGGCTTTCGCTTTGGTTTCGGCAAGTTCTTTTTCCAGTTCTTCAACTGTTGGCATAGATTTTTCAGACTGTTTGTCATTGCGATTGCTAAAAATTAGGTCGCTACGAGGCAGACGAGTCTATGTTTAAAAATAAAATTAAAAATTAATTACTTTAGCCTGATTGGTTGGACAGGTCGTTATTTCGCCCTTTTGACCAAATTTTCTATTGCTTTCGGCATTTTATTGATAGAATCAATGTCCGTCGACTTGATAATTTTAAAATCAATCGGAGCAATTCCGTGGGTCTTATCTAGGCGCACCAATTCTACGGCTTATAAACATTATCCTGATCAACTAGATAATTTATGCATAAAATTTCCTTAGATAAGCAAGCAATTTTTTTAAAATTGGTACTATTTGCGCAAAGCGCGCCAATCCAATCAGACTAAAAAAATCAATTAAATTGTAATGTACTGGTTTTCACTATTATCTTTTACTGGTTCAAATTTTTTCACATCTTCCAAAATTTCTGCAACTTTTACTTTCGCATTTTCTGATCCTCGTAATTGGTCGATTGCGTCCTCATGAGAAATTAATTTGCTATCAATCATTTTTATTACATTATCAATCTTAGTGCTTTGGTCGGAAAGCAAAACTGGTTCATAAATTGGCTCTGTTTTAAATTCCATTGATTTGAATTTATAAAACAAAATCGCTTTGTTTAATTCTCGAAAAGCCTCGTCCCAAAAAATTCTTTTCAATCCTATTCTGTCCATAAGTGGGGAAAAATAATAAACCATTGCTAAACTAGAAACATTTGATTTGACTGCTCCTTTGACTGCTTCATTGACTGCCATTTTTTCTCCAATTCTATCCGATAGCAAATTAAGATAATCTAACAATTCTTTATTTTCTTCTAATTTCAAAAACTCTGCTCGATCATCTTTTCCAAATGGTAAAATTCCGCTTATTTCTTCCTCGTCAATTTTTGACATATCTTTATCTGTAAAGGCCGCTAAAACTGCTTTTGTGTTTGACTTAACTCGCAAGGCAAAATCTGAGGCTCTTTGATTAAATTCTTTGTCTAGTGTATAAAGTTTTTTAGTTTCTGGAATCCCCTCGTGTCTGTGTGCTTTTGGCATATTTGGAATCCATGAAAATGGAATAAATCCGTTTTCATTTTTGGTAATTTTATAATCATCACCTACTGCAATTATTTGACAAGTGTTATCCCAATATGTGATCCGTTTGGTTTTTTTGAATTTTCTAGTGGCTTCTGTTTCTCCTGTGATTAATTTTGTAATGGCTGAAATTAGCCAATTCTGTTTTGTGTTGTTTGTATCTGCTAAAGAAATTTCATCCTCAAAAGCAAATTGTGAAAGTTGCCCACCATTCCAACCAAGATAAACCGTCGTCGGATCAAGTGAAATTATTTTTGCTTTTCCACTAATTTCATCTTGTGGATAATAAAAGCAACCTGTACCACCTATAAAAAAATTCTGTGCTTGCTCTAAAACTATACTACCAAGTTTATTATCTTTGTAAGTTTCTAAAATTTCTTTTTCTGCTTCCTCTTTTTTTTCTCCCTCTACTTTCACCCCAATTGCCAATGTTCCTGTTTCACTATTTCTTGGAAAAAGTTTTGCTAAATATGTAAAATAATGATCCTCACTTTGATTAAATGTCAAAACTGGTTTATCTCCCTCTGGCTTTTCATCTTCATACCATTGCTCGCCGTCAATAACAAATTTTTCAAATTTAACAAAAGTGTCTTGTCTTTCTTGTCTGATTGAATTTGTTTCTTTGATAAAATCAGAAACAATATTTTTTGCTTCTTCTTGTGTGTAGATTGTTTTTGTTTCTTTCATTTTGTTTCTGGTATATCTAATAAAATTTTGACAATAAATTTATAAAACCACTTTGGCCAAAATCTTGGCTTTGGTTTCAAAATCTCTTGCAATCTTCCTTTGGTTGCTTCTCGCATTTGTCTTTGTAATAATTTTTGTAAGCGCTTTGCGCGTCTTGGTGAAATCATAAATCGAGTATATCTTTTTTTTAAATCTTTGCATAGCCCCCCCCTGTGGATAACTTTTATTTGCAAACTTGACATGGGGTGTTATAATCAAACGAGGAACGAAAAAAAGAAAAGAAAGAAGCAAAGAAAGAAACGAACGAACCTCTTTTCTTTCTAACCTTCGAAACGAACGAACTATGGAAAACGAACAAAACCAAAACGAAAATCAAGACGAACAAAACGAAATTCGCGCGAATAATGCGAACGACATTTTCGAACTAAAAAAAAATCAAATCAATCTTGTTAATACTAATTGTTCTGTTTGTAATAGTGGATTGCTTGACGAAATTCACGCCTTGCGTCCTACTCATACTTTAATCGAACTAGCCGAAGAAATTAAAAAAAAATACGGCGTCGTACTTTCTAAAGACGCACTTTCTCGCCACTTCATTCATTATTCAAAACAATTACAGCAAGAATCTACTAAAGCATTATTTGCAAAATTCGACCAAGAAGTTGAGGATGTTGCGCAACACCAAAAAAAAGTTTTATTCCTTGCAAAAATTTCTTTTGATCATATCATTGAGCGTTTGGAAAATGGCACGCTTGATTTGGATGTTGATGATTTTGAAAAAATGATAAAACTCTATTATTCAGTTTTGCGCAATCCCGATTCTGCCACCGATGATAATATTATTGCAATTTTTCAGCGAGCCTCTCAAAAATATGGTTGCGATTTGGAACAAGGTGTTTTAATAAAAACACCAAAGCGGGAAATTTAATTTTTGTATTTGGGGTTTGGGGCAAAGCCCCATTATTAATTTTGGCGGATTGATTAGGGTTCCGCCAAAAGCAATTCAGTTCGCATAGCGAACAATCAAAAAGTGAAAACAGCAGGGCGTTAGCCCGATGTTTTCTTCAATGAATTGCCACAAAGAGGAAAGTTTGAAAACCACATTTTTTCGGGTTAGCCCGAAACAATGGGGTTTTCAAAAGTGTCGCCGTCACAAAACTTTATTCTATGTGCAAGCCGAGAATTTTTTGTCCAGTCGTCGTTTAGACGACTTGTTTTCACCTTTGGGGTTTGGGGCGTAGCCCCATTATCAAATAGTGAAACGCTTGGACAAAAATTCTCGTGCGCGCTAGTACTTTATCGGCGACTTTCTTTTTGTTTTTTCTTTGTTTGTTTCTGCATTTTAATTGCACCGGAGCCAAAAGAAAAATGAAGAGGCAGGGTGAATTCATTTTTCAGTGGTGCCGATGAGCTGGTTCTCCCCCCCTCATTTCTAAAAAAGCCCCTTTCATTCTTGGAGGAAGCCAAGGAGAGAGGGGGAGTTTGAGGGGGGGAGAAACTGCGGCTGGCACTGCGGTTTTGGCGTAGGTGCAAGTATAAAACAATGATTTTCGAAACGAAAGAAAGCTCGGTACTCCGAGCGGTTCGTTTCGAAAATTACTCCTTTTTAATATAGAAAGGTCGAGCGTAGCGAGCCCCTTCGGAAGATGAGCGAGCGAGCGTAGCGAGCGAAGCGAACACATTGGCTTAAATATAAAAGCGGATGGATATTTTCCGATTGAGTTTTGAAAGTTTAAAAGTTATTTTGACTTTTTGATTTTCGAGTGAAATGTAATGAGTGAAGAAAATCAAAGTGTCAAAATTTCCTTGTTATATTTCAAAATTCAAGCGAAAATTGTCCGTCCCTCCTTGCATTTAATATAAAAGGTCGAGCGTAGCGAGCACCGCTTAAAGTCGGAAGTTATCCACAGCTTGATATTTTCTTTTTATGGTATGATAAAACTATGAATGATAAAATCGCTAAACTAATTCTTTTCGCTATTGATAAAATTGACAAAGAGCGCGACTGGCTACCTTTCGAGGATTTAATTTTAGGCGGACAATTTTCGCATGCTGGTCAAATGGAATATTTGGTTAAATCAGTGTCGCGTGAAAATGGACTACACGCTGGCAATGGGTTTGGTAAAACTTCTATTTTTGCACGCAAACATTTGTATTATATTCTTAAACATTTTTTAAATGGGGCAAAATATAAAACTCTGTCGGTTGCTATTACACAAGACCAAGCTGAGTTAGTGCAAGATGAGATTATTTCTTTAGTGTCTAAATCGCCTCTGCTTTCTGGTTGGCTTATTCCTGCTAATGGCTCGGTTAAATTTCCGCACGCGAAGATCCGATATTCTACTGGTGCGATAACTGAATTTAAAACTACCAAAAAGAAAGGCGAATCGATTGAGGGTAAAGAGTATGGCTATATTTCTGCTGATGAGTTAGCACTTGAAACATATTTGGAATTTATCCGTGAGAAAATCCTTTTGCCTCGTTTGCGCGCGTGGCGTGATAGTCAAATTGATTATGGTGCAACTCCTAAAGGCTTCACGGCTTTCTATCGCGTGATTAAGATTATTGAGCGTGCTGGCGGATATGTGCGTGGTGGTTCTTCATATGAAAATCCGCATATTGATCATA
>DCUU01000045.1 GCA_002328565.1 Candidatus Moranbacteria bacterium UBA2206 | reverse complement strand
ATTGCACTTCAGAATAGAATTTAAAAAATAGCACTTGAAATTCTTTTTGAAAAGTTGCGTTATTCAAAACTAAAACGCGGTCGGCCAGAAAAATTGCTTCCTCAATATTATGTGTCACAAAAAGTACAGTTTTTTTGTGAGTCGTCCAAATATCCAAAAGCCACTTTTGCATTTTGCCCCGCGTATATTCGTCTAATGCTCCGTATGGCTCATCCATAAGTAGAATATCCGGATCGGGAGCGAGTGAACGCGCTAAAGCTACTCGTTGAATTTGTCCGCCGGAAAGTTCGGCCGGATATTTTTCTTTTTTATCTTCTAACTCGGCCAATTTTAAATGTTTTTGAAGAATATCTTTTTGTTTTTTATTACTCATATTTTCTAAACCAAAACTGATATTTTCCGAGACAGTTAGCCAGGGAAAAACGGCATATTGCTGAAATATCAAGCTAATTTTTTTTGGCAAAAAAATACTGCCAGAAAAAGGAATAAAACCAGCTAGGGTTTTTAGAAAAGTTGATTTTCCGCTTCCAGATTTTCCGACAATAGCAACAAATTCACCTTCTTTCACTTCAAAATTAACATTTTTTATAATATTTAAATTTCGAAAAGAAACGGATAGATTTTTTGTGTAAAATGAAGTCATTTTGAAGAAAGATTAATCCATGGGTATAATCTATTTATTCCAAATACAAACAGTTGATCAGTTATTGCTCCCAGTGCCCCAAGCACAGCTAGCACAGCAATCATTTCATCAATGCGATAAGACAGATGGGCAATGGATATGCGATATCCCAATCCGCTAGAAGCTCCTGCTAATTCCGAAACAAAAACCATAATAAAGCCAATGGCTATCCCTATGCGAATACCAGCAATAGAAAAGGGTAATGAAGCGGGGAAGATAACTTTAAAAAAGATTTTATTTTTTGACTTGGTCAAAAGTTTGGTGCTTTGCAAGAATATTTGCGGAACCTGTTCGGCGCCAATGTGGGTATTTATCCAAACAGGGAAGAAAACAGCAAAAGCAATGGAAAATATTTTTGCACCGTCATCAATGCCAAACCAAACGATAACCAATGGAATAATAGCAACGGGAGGAAGGGGGCGCAGTATTTGAATGATTGGTGTGAAAATAGAAGCAAAAGATTTTATTCGTCCAGTAGCTAAACCAAAAAATATTCCCGAAACAGAACCAAGAAATAATCCAATTGCTAATCTCCATAGACTGGCATAAAGATCAGAAAATAAAACTCCTGTTATAATCATCTCCCAAAGAGCAATCGCAACTTTTGAAGGCGGAGGAAAAAGTGCCAGACTGACAAACTCTGCACGAGAAATAATCTCCCAAAATTCCAAGAAATAAGCAATAGACACCAAAAAGCATAAAAATTTTTTCATACAGAAATAACTATAAATTCACCGCGGAAGGGTCAATTTTTCTTAGCGGAGCATCAAAAATAATTTCTCGAAAATCAGGAATGTTAGTTTCTTTTGATATTTTTCCAGTATCTTTGGCCCACTGAGCCTCTCTTTCTAAAAATTCGTTTAATTGTGGCGTTAAGGATATCCTAAAGTCAAAGCTACCCCAAATACCATCTAAAGTTTCTTTATTAAGCTTTGTATATTTCATCACAATTGCCTTAGCTTCTTCCGGATTATTTTTGGTAAAAATTTCAGCTGCAATCAATCCTCTCAAAAGTTTTTCTAAATCATCTGAATTTTGTTTGATGTTTTCTTTTGCTTCAATTACATATAGTTCAGAATAAATGTCTTTATCCGTAAAAGTGATAGATTTATCGCCCAATTGTTTTTCTGCTATAAAAGCAAGCGGATCAAAAATAGAAATAGCATCGATGCTTCCGCTTATCAAAGCAGCTGGCATATCTTCAGGTTTTTGACTGATAATTTCAATTTGATCTTTTGAAATACCAATTTTATTTAAAAATTCATAAGTATAAAATTCCGGTCCCCCACCAATTGATGTTGCAAGTTTTCTTTTTTTTGATTTGAAATAATTTTCAGCTGTATTTAAATCACCATCTTTTCTCGCAACTATCCTAACTTCATTTTGTGTTTTTCCGACAACTTGCGCCGGTATGAGAAATTTATTATTGCCTTGAATAGTTGCAAGTGCCACTGGGACATCGCCTGAAATTGAAAAATCAAGAGAACCACCCAAGAAAGCTTCCAGCGCAAATTTTCCCGCAGTAAATTCCTTGAGTTCAACATCAAGCCCTTGCTGTTCAAAAAAGCCCTTGTCTTTCGCAACCATTGGCAAGGCATTAGCTGGACCAGTTTGTATGCCAAGAGTTATTTTTTTTAATTGTTTCGGTGGGGTAGTTTTATCTTTCCAAAGAAAAAAGCCTGTGACTATAATTGCAAAAACAACAATTAGCCAAGGAAGTTTTTTGAGATGTTTTTTCATATTTTATTAAGTTAATTTTTAATATTGCCAATCGTTGACAATGTGGGGAATATACTATAATATCTAATGTGTGTAAATATGTTGTCGTCATCCGACAAATGACACGATAGTGTCATCCCCGCGAAAGCGGGGATCCAGTCAATAAATCTATGGATATAATAAAGCTTCTCGAAAAAATTAATTGCACAGATTTTGAAGCCAGAACATTTCTGGCGCTTTTAGAAGAGTCAAATGGTGTGAGTGTTTTAAGTTTGAGTAAGAAACTTAACCTGCCCCGTCCGACAATTTATGGACACATAGAATCTTTGATCGAAAAAGGACTGGCAAAAAAAGGCGTGGGAGAAACTGGCGCGGTTTTTTATGCAGAAGACAAGGAAAATATTCTGAGTATCTATAATGAAAAAATTGAAGAAATGAAAAAAGCTCGGGAGAATTTTTCCGAAGCGCTAAAAAACAAACAATTTGAAGCCACCTATCAACCGAAATTTATCCACTATTCCACCAAAGATGCAGCCAAATCAATTTTGCGGGATATTTTACGATCTCGCGAAGAAAATACTTATTGGTTTTGGCCCCTTAAAGAAATGCTCAAAGTTATTCCCGAGGAGGTTTTGCAAAATTTTAACGAAGAAAGAGTAAAAAGAAATATTTGGATAAATGTGCTTTGGCCGTATAAAAGAAAAATAGATATTAAAAAATATCCCTTGCTTGGACCATGGAATGAAAAAGAATCTTTGCGCAGGATAAAAATTTTACCGGAAAATATCGACCAAACTTTGGGTTATGCAATTTATGGCGACAAAGTAGCTTTCATTTCTTCTGATAGGGAAAATTACGGCATGATTATTGACAGCCGAGAATTGGCCCAAACACTAAAAGCGCAATTTGATTATTTTTGGAAAATTTCTAAAGTTAGGAAGCAAAAAAATAATTAGATGAATAGTTGACTTTGCGCCCTAAAGAATGGTAGATTATTGAGATGGACAAGAAAAATTTCAAATATTTTGATGTGATTATGGCTGTCTTTGTGGCAGTGCTTTTGATTTCCAACATTGCTTCGACAAAAATTTTGGTCTTTTGGAAATTTACTTTCGACGGCGGAACATTACTTTTTCCTTTGAGCTATATTTTTGGAGACATTCTCACGGAAGTGTATGGCTACAAGCGGTCAAGAAAAGTCATCTGGACGGGATTTTTTTGTGCGGGACTAATGTCATTAGTTCTTTTTATTGTGAATATTTTGCCCCCAGCTTCAGATTGGCCATATCAAGAAGCGTTTAATAATATCTTAGGACTAGCGCCACGTATCGTTTTGGCCAGTCTCATTGCCTATTTTGCCGGTGAGTTTTCTAATTCATATATATTGGCAAAAATAAAAATATTGATGGCGGGAAAAATGTTGTGGATCAGAACAATTCTTTCGACTTTAGTGGGGGAGTTGGTGGACACTTCATTTTTCATCCTCATTGCTTTCTATGGTACTTTGCCAAATGAACTTTTGCTCACAATTTTTGTTTCAAATTATGTTTTCAAATGCGGTGTGGAAATTTTGTTCACCCCCGCCACCTATTTGGCGGTCAATTTTTTGAAAAAGAATGAAAATGAAGATTTTTATGATTATAATACTGATTTCAACCCATTTTCACTGAAATAGGGTGAGATATTGACAAAAAGTGCGATTTGGAGTATAGTTTGGCGTTATGGAATAGTTCCTTAAAAATTTACTTTAGTTCTTTTATTTCCTTCGCATCTTGAATATGGAAACTTTTCTTGATTCAAGTGGCGAAAGAAAAATAACTTTTTAAAAATCAACCAAAGGAGAAAATTGAGATGTTCAAAATAACCCTGTTGATATTGTTCGTACTGTCTTTGCTTTCTTTTTCTCCTTCTCTTACTCAAGCAACACTTTGGGCAGAAAAACAAGAACCGTATCAGTCCCAATCAAATTATTGTGAGGATTTCGAAATCGTAGACGGGGAATTTGACTGGGATTCGTATAATTATGTTACTGGGGAGGGTAGCATAGTTGATTTTAAAAATTTACTCCTTAATTATGAACAAAAAGTTGCAGAGTATACCATTTTTGAAAATGAGATTGGGGTTTTGTATTATAAAAACATGATCCTCTCTCTTAAATTGGTATGTGCAAATCGCTTTGGTTATCCGAGTGTTGAGAGCAATGAATATAAAATGCTTAAAACAGAATCGAATAATCTTAGCGTTAAACTTAATAAAAAAATTTCCCGATGTAATTATCGTTGGGAATAACGACAACCCTTTTACCGAAAAGCCGCCCAAGCGCATGCGCCCAGCGGTTTTTTTATTTTTGCTTTCCCTGCTGGTTTTTGATAGTATGGTATTATTGAATTATTTGCTTTTATGTCATCCTCGCGAATGCGGGGATCTAGTGTAAAAACTTAATATTTCGTGACTAGATTCCTGCTTTCGCAGGAATGACAAAAATAAAATTTTATGCCGAATTTTTTTCAAGTGATAATTTTGGGAATAGTAGAGGGGATAACGGAATTCTTGCCGATTTCGTCGACGGCGCATTTGATTTTGACGGCGGATATTTTGAAACTAACACAAACGGAATTTTTGAAAAGTTTTGAAATCATTATTCAATTTGGCGCGATTTTGGCGGTGGTATTTTTGTATTGGAAAACACTTTGGAAACTGGAAGTGATTAAAAAACTTATTGTAGCTTTCATTCCAAC
>DCUU01000016.1 GCA_002328565.1 Candidatus Moranbacteria bacterium UBA2206 | reverse complement strand
TTAGATTTTTAAATGATGTATCACGTAAATCTAGCGTTAAAGAATAATAATGATTAATATAAGCCATAATTTTTGTATCATCTTTCGAAACAAAAAAATCCCACGCGCTTTGCATGGGATTTTTTATTTTTATTTTATGTCATCCTGAATTTATTTCAGGATCTATGCTCTTTTAATTAAGATTCTGAAACCCGCCTACCGGCGAGGCAGGCAAGTTCAGAGTGACAGCGAATTATAAAACTGTACTCGCACTAACTTTATCTCCCGCTTGCGGTCTCATGACTCTCACGCCTTGTGTAGCTCGACCCAAAACGGAAACGGAAGAAAGAGGAATGCGGATTATTTGGCCTTTTTCGGAAGTAAGAATGAGATCGGTGTCCAATGCATCCATATTGATGATAGTGGCGCCGATAATTTTTCCGGTTTTGGCAGTTACCGAAGCAGTTTTTATTCCTGAACCACCGCGCTTTTGCACTTTGTAGAATTTTAGATCTGATCGTTTGCCATATCCATTTTCAGAAATCACAAGCAGTTGATTACCTTTTTGATTTTTGAAAACTATATCCATGCCGACTACCGCATCATCTTTTTTGAGTTTGATTCCGCGTACTCCAGCCGCTGTTCTACCCATGCCACGCACATCGGCTTCTTTGAATCTAATGGCTTGGCCATTTCTCGTGGTCACCACTACTTCATCCGACCCAGTTGTAGCATCCACCCAACGTAGAGCATCATCCTTTTCGAGTTTGATGGCAATTAGTCCTGACCTTCTCACATTTTCAAATTCTGAGATGGCAGTTTTCTTGACTGTTCCCATCTGTGTTGTCATAAATAGATACTTATAATTGTCATCTTTGTTGAAAGGGATGAGCGCCGTGATGGATTCATCTTGGGACAATGACAAGAAATTCACGATTGATTGACCCTTGGCAATGCGAGTTGATTCTGGAATTTCATAAGCCTTAGTTTGAAAAACTTTTCCCGTGTTAGTGAAAAACAAAAGATTGTCATGCGCCATCACGCCAAGCATCTTTTGAATTTCATCACCTTCCCGAGTAGTGGCACCGATCACGCCTTTGCCTCCACGCTTTTGCACCTTATAGACTGTTGGGTTCATTCTTTTAATGTAACCGTCCTTAGAAAGAGTGATGATGGCTTCTTCATTTGGCACAAGATCTTCTTGCTTGAATTCTCCTACACCAGATTTGATTACTTTCGTTCTCCTTTCATCGCCATATTTTTCCTTCACCTTTTCCAATTCTTCTTGCACGATACTGGCGATTTTCTTTTCACTTTTGAGAATTGCTTCCAACTCAGCAATCAATTTTATTTTTTCCGCTAGCTCGTCTTCAATTTTCTTTCGCTCCAGCCCAGCCAATGTTTGCAATCTCATTTCCAAAATTGCAGTCGCTTGACGCTCAGAAAGTTTGAATTTTTTCATCAAACTCTTATGTGCTTCTTCTTTGGTAGGGGATTTTCTGATTGTGTCGATCACCGCGTCAATGTTATCAAGCGCAATTTTTAGTCCTTCTAAGATATGCGCTCTATCTTTGGCTTTATCCAAATCAAATTTAGTTCTTCTGGTGATGACAATTTTTCGATGCTTGATATATTCTTCCAAAATATCTTTGAGATTGAGCACTTGCGGTTCAATACCATTGACCAGTGCCAACATATTCACGCCGAAATTCTTTTGAAGGTCTGTAAGAGAAAAAAGTTTATTGAGTACTTTTTGCGGATAGGCGTCTTTTTTGAGATCTACCACAATTCGCACACCATCCTTGTCAGATTCATCACGCAAATCTTTTATTCCTAAAATTTTTCCCTCGTGCACCAGGTCAGCAATTTTTTCAATGAGAGTTGACTTGTTAGTCGCGTAGGTAATTTCCGTAATGACAATTTGAAACATTCCCGTCTTAGTTTCAACAATGTCCGCCTTAGATCGAGTCAAAATTTTTCCTCGGCCAGTCTTGTAGGCTTCGACAATATCCTTTTTGTTATAAATTATTCCACCCGTTGGAAAATCTGGCCCCTTAACAAATTCACATAAATCTTCAATTGAAGCCTCAGGGTTTTCAATTAGATGATTTATCCCGTCAATAAGTTCGGTAAGGTTGTGTGGAGGAATGTTAGTGGCCATTCCCACAGCAATTCCCATTGAACCGTTGAGAAGCAGTTGCGGTAGCCCGGCAGGAAGAACTGTCGGTTCTTTGTGTTGTCCATCAAAGTTTGGCACAAAATCCACAGTGTCTTTTTCAATGTCAAACAACATTTCTTCCGCCATTTGGGAAAGTTTGGCTTCTGTATATCGATAGGCCGCCGCACCATCGCCATCCATCGAGCCAAAGTTTCCTTGTCCCTTGACCATTGGATAACGCAAAGAAAAATCTTGCGCCATACGCACCATCGAATCATAAACTGCTACATCGCCGTGCGGATGATATTTTCCAAGCACTTCTCCAACTACTGTCGCTGATTTTCGAAATTTCGCACTAGCACGAAGCCCACTTTGCCACATCGAGTAGAGAATTCGACGATGCACTGGTTTCAAACCATCGCGAACATCAGGCAGGGCGCGCGAAACAATCACGCTCATCGCATAATCCAAATAGGATTGTTGAATTTCTTCAGTTATCTCACGACCGCGAACATTGGCGGAAAAATCTGGCTTTTCCTCTAGAATTTTTTCTTTTGGCATATGATTTTACCCCGTGGAATAATTATAAAATAAACCACAGGCAATATTATTAAATAAATTTATCTTTTACTTTAGTTATATTTTAGTTCCGTATTCCATGGGGTTAGCCATTACTTGTTTTGTGATTCCTTACCTAAAACATTTTTTAATTGACTCGTAGCATCTTCAATAGATTTTTTTTGCGCACTCAATTCTTGCATAGCACTCCCATTGCTTATATTATCTACAGGTTTTTCTTCGCTTTTCAAACTGCTAATTTGCGCAGAAAAAGAAATCATCCAGATAATTACGATAAAAAACATTCCCACAGCCGTGAGTCCCCACGCCCAACGCAGACGGATATGATCCGGCTGACGCCTAATTTCTTCTATTTTATTAAATATACTATTCATTTACGAACTAATACTTTTTAGAAATTAGTTAAGAAGAAATTTGAAAGTAGTTTAGGATAGAAGAAATTAGAAATAGGATAAAAAAACTAATTTCCTTTTTCTTATTTCTTGAACTATTTTCTATTTTCTTTTTCACTTATTTCATACTTATTCAATGTCCATCAGTACCACCTGCATTTCTTTCTCTTCTACATCTTTCTTTTTGATATTAATTTTGGAAACTTTTTCTTTTGGACAATTTCCAATTTCATTGCAGAACACTTTTTCATCATCAATGTCCACTGTTGAGCCTTTTATCTTATAGTGCATTGGGATGATAATTTTTGGTTCAATTTTTTTGATTATATCTACAGCTTTTTTACCATCTATTGTATAATCTCCGCCACCAATCGGTATCATCAAAATATCAATGCCATTTATCTTTTCCAATTGTTTTTCTGATAGGTCAGTTCCAATGTCCCCCAAGTGACAAATGCGCAAATCTTCCGCTTCTAAAACAAAAATTGTATTTTCTCCACGCTCTGCACCATTTTTGTCATCATGATATGAAGCAATTCCAATAATATTAGCTCCCTTAGCACTATATTCTCCTGGGATATCAATCACATATGGTTCACCTTTGAGTGCCTCGACATTATTATGATCAGCGTGATTATGACTTACCAGCGCTAAATCAGCTTGCCCTTGTGGTGGTCGAAGTCCCACCGACTTGTCAAAGGGATCGAAAAAAACCACCACATCATCTTTGCCTCGTCCCGCGGGTTTGGTAGTTATTTTGAAACAGGAATGCCCGTAATATTGAATAATCATAAAATTAGTGAGAGTTTATAAAGTTGGAAAGTTTGTAAAGTTTTTAAAGCTACATAGACTTTTTTAAACTTTAAAACTTTATAAACCCTATAAACTTTATAAACTTTTTAACTATTCCAGTTTATCACTAAAATAAGCAGTTGTCGAGATTTGATTTTTAGTAAAGTATGCGTTAGGCTTTGAGGTAAGGAGAAAATAGGGAGGATTGTAATCTTAAAAACTTAATAAGAAAGGTTATAGCTATGAAAAGAAATGGCATTGTAATAAACGGAAGAAGGGTTGTTTCTCCAATATCAGTTTCCACTGTTGGTGGACATTGGGGATTGGGGCTTTTGCCTCTCGCATTTCACCCTGAAATGGCTGCGTCCATGATGCTGCTGAGAATGACTAATACGACTGAAATTCTAAAATCTTCCACGCTTAAAAACCACATCGGAAATTTCATTTTTTATAATCCAAAAACGTGGAGGTATGTTCAAAAGGTTGGGCAGTATGATTTACTAAACGCATATTCCCATACCAATTGGGGTGCGTGGCTAAATTTTTTGATGGCGGGACTTGTAAAAAAGCTTGGTTTTGATATTATCCCAAGTTTTGCGGCAGACTATTCCCAGGAATCTCAAAATGTCATTGCTGAGAATGTTTATGCCGCCGATATTGCCGTCAAAAATGGTTTCAATGTAATAGAATACGTACCCTCTTGTCCTAACCGAAGTCATTGTATTGTAGATAATATTGCAATTGTGGCTGAATCAATCAGACAAATCAAGAAAAAAAATCCGAAACTAATTATCAGTATAAAAAAAGGAATTCAGCATCCCACCGAAGCAGCGCAGGAATGGGAAAAAGCCGGTATGGATATTTTGCATGGTATAAATGCAATATCCTTTAACACTGTTTTTCCAGGAATTATATCGCCTCTTCAGGATGTTGGAGGAGGAGCAATGTCTGGACCGGAAATATATAGCTTTTCCCTTAAGGATAACATCGCGACTCGTAAGGCAATTTCTACATTTATGATTTTTGGCGGAGGAATTAGCAAGGTCACTCAAGCAGAAGAATGCTTTGACTGTGGGGCAAGTTCCGTTATTATGTGCACTTCACTTAGGCGTGATGGAGAAGAAGCAAGACACACAATCAGAACAGTTAACACTTAACAGCTAGGGGGAGGTGAAAAATGAAAAAAACACGCTGGCTACCACAATATTTTTTTGACTCCCATTGTCATGGGAGAGATATGCGCCAAGCACACAAAACCACAATTTACCAAGTGCTTTTGGAAGCTTGGACGGCGGGAATCGGCATATCTGTTTTTATGCCAAACACCAATCCTGCAATTGTCACAATTTTCACGCTTTTATTTTATATGTATATCATGATAAAAGCTGAGAAACGTTTGAAATTAGGCCGTCAATACCTATACTTCGGCGCAACTGACCATAACTATCTTTCGGTTTGGATGGCTTTAAAGTTTAGACGCGTGTTGGGGATAAAGATTTATCCTAAAGCCGAAAACGGCAGGATCGTGACTACTGGTGATTGTGGCATCGCCAAAAATAGTTCACTCAAGAAACACATGGAACTCGCTTGGAAAGCAAAAAAGGTTCTGGCAGTTCATTGCGACCACCCAAAAGTAATCCAGCAGGAGGGTCACTCGATCAATGCCGAAGTAGGATATGTCAAAAAAATTCTTCGAATGGCGCCTCAATTTCCTGGGATAAAAATCCTTATCTGTCACGCCTCTTGTCGTGAAACTATTGAAGAGGTTCTGATTGCTCGTCGGGCTGGAATAAATGTGGCTGTAGAATTGATGCCGCACTATTTATGGCTTGATAGTAACGGCACAAACTGGAATACCTTCGATTCCAAATTTTATGATTG
>DCUU01000007.1 GCA_002328565.1 Candidatus Moranbacteria bacterium UBA2206 | reverse complement strand
TTTACGGGGCGCATTATGCCTGGGCGACGTTATAGCGAAGGTTTGCATCAAGCTATTGAAGCCAAAGAAAAAGTGCAAGTGCAAAAAGAATCTAAGACTTTGGCTACCATCACTTTTCAAAATTATTTTCGAATTTATCACAAGCTTTCCGGTATGACGGGAACGGCCACTACTTCAGCCGAAGAATTTTTCAAAGTATATAATATTGATGTGGTGGAAATTCCAACCAATAGACCACTTGTCAGAAAAGATCTAGCTGATATTGTTTATAAATCAGAAAAAGGAAAATTCAATGCGATTTGTGGACGTATCAAAGAAATAAACAAAACTGGTCAACCAGTCTTAGTTGGCACAATTGCTATTGAGAAATCAGAATATTTGAGCGCCCTACTCACTCGTTTTGGGGTTAAACACGAAGTTTTGAACGCTAAACAACACGAAAAAGAAGCGCTAATTATTCAAAATGCTGGGCAAATTGGGGCAGTGACCATTGCCACTAATATGGCAGGACGCGGAACTGACATTAAATTGGGTGAAGGCGTCAAAGAAGTGGGCGGACTTTTCATTTTAGGCACAGAAAGACATGAAGCACGTCGCATTGACAATCAGCTTCGTGGACGCGCCGGCCGACAAGGCGACCCAGGAGCTTCGCAGTTTTTTGTGTCGCTGGAAGATGAATTGATGCGTCGTTTTGGTGGAGACAAACTTATTAGCATGATGAACACTTTGGGACTGCCAGAAGATCAACCAATTCAAAATAAAATAATTTCTCGCACCATTGAAAACGCGCAATCAAAAATTGAAGGATTTAACTTTGACATTCGCAAGCATGTTTTGGAATATGACGATGTAATGAACAAACAGCGCGAAGTGATATATAAAAAACGGCGAGAAATTTTGGAATCCAAGGATCTCAAAAATGAAATGTTGGGGTATATCATTCAGGAAATGGAAAATTTAGTTTCTTTTCATAGCGCCGAAGAAGAAAAAATTGATATGAAAGAAATTTATGAAGGAATGAAAAATATTATCTCAGCCGACAAATCAGTGGAGAATAAATTGAAAGAAATAAAAAATGATAGCGCTAAAAATTCAGCGGAAAAAGTTTCCGCGATGACGCAATATTTGAGCGGTTTGGCCAAGGAGGCGTATAACAAAAAAGAACAAGAGATTGGCACGGAAAGTATGCGAGGCATTGAAAAAGCGGTGATTTTGCAAACGATGGATATGATGTGGATGAGTCATCTAGACGAAATGGACTATCTGCGAGATGGCATTGGGCTACGCGGTTATGGACAACGAGATCCACTGATTGAATATAAACGAGAAGCCTATTTGATTTTTTCCCATCTGATGGACAATATCCGCGCAACAATTGTACGCACAATTTTCAAAGTGAATGTAGTCACACCACAAGCCCAAGAAAAACCCGCGCAAAATAGTTTGAATTATAGCGGTGGCGGGGAAGTCGAACAGTTTTCAGCCGTGAAAAAAGAAGAAAGTGGCAAGATTGAGGAAAAAAAACTTGCTCCGATTGTGAATAAGGATAGAGTTGGTAGAAACGATCCTTGTCCGTGCGGATCAGGAAAAAAGTATAAGAAGTGTTGTGGGAAATAATAATATGAAATACGATATCTATAAAGTTGGCGGAATTATATTGAAAGATAAAAAACTTTTAATTTCTCGATCTAAAAATAAAGATTTTTTTATAGCTCCAGGTGGTAAAATTGAAAAAAATGAGACATCTAAGGGCGCATTAATTAGAGAACTTAAAGAGGAGTTAAGTATTATTGTTCAGGAAAATCAACTAAGAGAGTTCGATACTTTTTATGCTCCTGCGGCAGGTAATGAGTCGAATATATTAAGAATGGATGTTTTTGTGGTTCAGGATTGGGAAGGAGAAATAATCCCCGCTAATGAAATAGAGGAAATTCAATGGGTGGATTCAGATTTTTCAAAAGAAATAAAAATAGGTTCAATATTTAAACATGAAGTAATCCCAAAGTTAAAGAGTCTAAAAATGATAAAATAAATCACTACCATTCGCCTATATATGGTAGTGATATAAAAAGGAGAATAATAAAATAATAAATTATGGCTTATTATAATAAAATTGGATTATTAATATTAAATGAAAGTAAGGATAAATTTTTAGTTTGTGAACCAGGTAAAAAATATGAAGAAAAAAGAGTTACTCAATATTTGATGCCTGGAGGACAACTTGAAGGAGAATCAGATATCGAATGTTTAGAACGAGAAATAAAAGAAGAATTGAATTGAAACGTAGAACTCGATAGCTTGGAGTTTATTAACGAATATATTGATATCGCCGCTACGCCAGGAAAAGACGTTATGATTAGATTATACAGTGGAAAATTAATAGGTGAGCCGAAACCATCTTTAGAAATTGGCGCACTGCATTGGATAAGCAAAGAAGATTTAACAAACCAAAAAGTATCACCTATCATTAGAAATAAAATAATTCCTGATTTAATTGAGAAAAAAATCATCAAATAATATAAAGATTGCAATTTAATAAGAGTTGTGTAAAATAAAGAATATGAACGTTAGACAAAAACTTAGACTAAAATTTGGGGCAGTAGTAATCTTGGCGATTTTGGCTGGGCTAGTTTCCTATCCGCAAGTAGTTTCGAGAATTCCAAAGCTTTATGATTTTTTCAATAAACCTAAGATAAATTTAGGTTTAGATTTGCAGGGGGGGATTCATTTGGAATATAAGGCTGATTTGAGCCAAGTTGATCCGGCGAAACAAAAAGAAGCCATGCAGGCGATGCAAGACGCGGTTGAGCGAAAAATCAATGCTTTCGGTGTGGCTGAGCCGGTTATTTATACCACCAAATCAGGTGATGAACAAAGACTGATCGTGGAATTGGCTGGAATCAGAGATATTAATGAAGCTAAAAAAAGAATTGGGGAAATGCCATTTTTGGAATTTAAAGAAGAAAAAGAAACGGCCGTAGAAAAAATTCCAGAAGATGAATTGAATAAATTTAATGAAACTGCCAAAAATAAAGCGCAAGATTTATTGAAAAAAGCTTTGGCCGGCGAAGATTTTGCGAAACTTGCCAAGGAAAATAGCGAAGACCCAGGCTCAAAAGAAAAAGGCGGAGAGTATGATTTTGTCAAAAAAGGCTCTTTTGTGCCAGAATATGAGGATGTAATTTTTAACAAAAACTTGAAAGATGGTGAAATACATAAAGAATTAGTAGAAACGCAATTTGGCTGGCATATAATCAAAAGAATCGAAGTGAAAGGCGAAGGAGACCCCGCAACATCGCCTGATGGCGACAACGGGGCAAGCACTCAAGAATTCAAAAGCGCGCATATTTTGATTGCCAAAAAAGTTCAGCCGGAACCAAAAGTAGAAGTTGTGGCTACGGGCCTTACAGGAAAAAATTTAAAAAGCGCTAGTGTTGGTTTCCAGAATCAAGGACTCACAGAACCGGTAATTGATTTGGAATTTGACGAGGAAGGCACGAAACTTTTTGCGGAAATAACTAAGCGAAATATCGGAAAGCGTGTGGCAATTTTGATTGATGGCGAGATCATAACCAACCCAACAGTCAATTCGGAAATTCCTAATGGCAAGGCGCAGATTACAGGAAGTTATACAACTCAAGAAGCCAATGAATTAGTGAAAAGATTAAATGAAGGAGCTCTGCCTGTGCCAATCGGTAATCCGATCAATCAACAAAGCGTGGAAGCATCCTTGGGAAAAATATCTTTGGAAAAAAGTTTGAAAGCGGGAATGATTGGAATGGTTTTAGTGATTATTTTTATGCTTTTGTTCTATCGATTTTTGGGACTAGTAGCTTCTTTCTCGCTTCTCATCTATTCAGCTCTGATGATTTCAATTTTCAAATTATCCGGATTTTCGCCGTGGCAAATTACTCTCACGCTCCCTGGTATTGCTGGTTTCGTGCTTTCGATTGGAATGGCCGTGGATGCTAATATTTTGATTTTCGAAAGAACCAAAGAGGAAATCAAAAAAGGTCGCGATGTTTTGAGTGCGATTGAAGAAGGTTTCAAGCGCGCTTGGACTTCAATTCGCGACGGAAATATGTCATCGATCATTACGGCGTTTATTCTGATTGAAATGGGAACAGGATTTGTGAAGGGTTTTGCCGTCACGCTAATTATCGGAGTGATTGTTTCAATGTTTACCGCAGTGGTCATTACTCGAACAATTTTACGATTTGTGATGGGGAAGTGGTTGGAAAATAAATTATGGTTAATTGGAGTTAAGAAAACAAATTCTAAAGGCTAAATTTTAAATTTAGAATTTTAAATTATTCGCTTATGATAAATATAATTTCTAAAACAAAATACGCTTACGGCTTTTCAATAGTACTTACAATACTATGCGTCGCCAGTCTTTCGGTTTGGGGACTAAAGCTCGGAATTGATTTTACCGGTGGAACATTAATGGAAGTGCAATTTGAAAATAATTTGCCAGGCAATTCGGAAGTCGAAGGTAATCTCAAGGATTTGAATTTGAAAAGTCTTTCTTTACAAGCTACTGGAAACAACACTATTCTTTTCCGTTATGTGCCAGAAGACGACAAAACTAATCAAGAAGTTTTGAAAACCTTAAAAGAAAAATATCCTGAGTCGAAGGAACTCCGAACCGATTATGCAAACAGTACAATCTCCAAAGAATTAAAAAGCAAGTCTCTCTGGTCAATTTTTTGGGCGGTAGCGGGTATTATGGCGTATATTGCTTGGGCTTTTCGCAAAGTTTCTCGTCCGGTACCTTCTTGGAAATATGGAATGGGAGCAATTATTGCGCTTGTACATGATATCCTCATCACGGCCGGATTTTTTTCAGTTCTTGGACATTTTTATGGAATAGAAATTGGCATTCCGTTTGTAGCAGCACTGCTCACAATCTTGGGCTTTTCAGTGCATGACACAATTGTGGTGTATGATCGAACACGAGAAAATTTACTGCGCAGTTCTTCCAAGGAAACTTTTCCGGAAGTGGTTAATCGAAGCTTGAATGAAACTTTGGTGCGTTCAATCAACACATCACTGACCGTTATTATCACACTACTTTCGATTTATATTTTTGGCGGAGAATCAATTAGATATTTTTCTCTAGCGCTGTTAGTCGGCGTGACTTTTGGAACATACTCCTCAATTTTCATCGCCTCCGCGCTACTCGTAACTAGTTATAAATTACAAATTAAAAAATCATAAAACATAAAACATATAGCATGAAACAAAATTAAAGAATAAGGAATATTTCCCTTTTCTTTGTTATATGTTTCATGTTGCATGCTACATGATATATGTGGAATCCATTAAAAAAAGCTAAAAACACTATTACTTCAAATGCCATGGGAATGATGCAAAAAGTGGCCATGAAAAAAATTGCCAAAATGAGCCCGCAGGAACAGCAAAAATTGATGGCCGAAGCCTTCAAGCCCGAAAATCGCGACAAACTTCTGTCTGCTATGGAACAAATGAAAAAGTCTGGTCAAATCACCGAGGAACAATATCGTATGGCGAAACAAAGGATGGGGATGTAAAAATAAATTTATGACGGCCAAGAGTTGGGCCGTCTTTTTTTGACTTTTTTCTAGTTTATAGCTAAAATAGTATTATGTTAAAGGAAAAAATTGAAAATTTGAAGAAGCAGTTTTTGGCGGAAATCGAGAGGGTAAAGCCGAGCGACGAGGCTCTTTTTGAATTGGAAAAAAAGTACACTGGTCGAAAGAGTGAATTTATCGCAATTTTGAAAAGTCTCAAAGATTTGAGTTCGGAAGAAAAAAAACAAATTGGAGAATTGGCCAATAATACTAAAAATCAAATTTGGGAAATAATCAAAAATAAACGGCAGGAAATTTCCGAAAATTCTTTTGACGCCGAGAAAGAAAAAATTGATGTGACAATCCCAGGAAAGAAAAAAAACGCGGGGCATTTCAATCCGATTTCATTGGTGCGCCGTGACATCGAAGATATTTTTGTTTCGATGGGATATGAGATTGCCGATGGACCGGAAGTGGAGACTGGTTGGTATAATTTTGATGCCTTAAATATTCCAAAAGATCACCCAGCGCGCGATATGCAAGATACATTTTGGCTTCGCCAGAAAGTAAAAAGTCAAAAGTCAAAAGTTAATAAAGAAAATAATGAAGAAAGCTTATCTATGAGATCACAAACCTCGGCAGTTCAGGCGAGATATATGGAAAAAAACAAACCACCACTTCGAATTATTGTTCCAGGGAAATGTTATCGCCGAGAAGCGACTGATACTACACACGATCATACTTTCTATCAATTCGAAGCTTTGATTGTCGGAGAAAATGTCAATGTAGGAAATTTAAAATTTACCGCGCAAGAATTTTTTTCCGCTTTTTTCAAACAAAATGTGACTGTGCGACTTCGTCCAAGCTATTTTCCTTTTGTTGAACCAGGGTTTGAATTTGATATCTCTTGCACGGTTTGTGGTGGCAAGGGCTGTCGTGCTTGCAAAGGTGGAGGTTGGCTAGAAATCGGTGGCGCTGGAATGGTAAATCAAAATGTTTTTGTTTCCGCAGGGTACCTAAGAAATAAATACCAAGGCTTTGCGTGGGGGTTTGGTTTGGAGCGATTGGCGATGATGAAATATAAAATTGATGATGTGAGGTTATTTCATTCGGGAGACCTAAGATTTGTTAAACAATTTTAAATTATGAAATATTCATACAATTGGCTAAAGGAATTATCGGACACAAAATTATCCCCAGAAAAAGTGAGGGAGCTTTTGACGATGCATTCGTTGGAAATTGAGGGGATGGAAGAAAAAAAATGGAATTTTGACGGAGTGGTGGTGGGGAAGATTTTGGAAATCAGAAAGCATCCTAATGCGGATAAGTTGCAACTAACAAAAATTGATATTGGAAATAAAAAACTGGATATTGTTTGCGGGGCAAAAAACATTGAAGTTGGCCAAAAAGTTCCAGTAGCTTTGGTTGGAGCAAAATTGCCAAATGGAATTGAAATCAAAGAAGCCGAAATTCGTGGAGAGAAATCTTTTGGCATGCTTTGTGCGTTGGACGAGTTGGGACTCGGAACTGATCATAGCGGAATTTTTATTTTGGATTCTAAGGCTAAAATTGGCGAGCCGGCTAAAAAATATTTAGGCGTAGAAGATGACGCGATTTTTGAAATTAAGGTTTTGCCTGATCGAGCGCACGATGTAATCAGTCATGTTGGCGTGGCGCGAGAAATTTCAGTGCTGGAAAATAGAAATTTTGAATATGATTTTGACGGATTGAAATTGCCAAGCAAAAAATCCAAAAAATTAACCGTAAAAATAGAAGATAAGAAGCTATGTTCTCGCTATATCGGTGCAGTAATGGAAAATGTGGAAATCAAAGATTCGCCAAGTTGGATGAAGCAAAGATTAGAATCTTCTGGAATTCGTCCAATTAATAATGTGGTTGACGCGACAAATTATGTGATGCTGGAGCTTGGCCAACCACTCCACGCTTTTAACGCAGAGAAAATTTCAAACAAAAATAAGTTACAAATTATTGTTAGAAGAGCAAAAGATAAAGAAAAATTAGTTTTATTAGACGAATCTATTTTAGAATTGAATAATTCCGATTTACTCATTACAAACGGCGAAACGCCGTTGGCGCTAGCTGGAATTATGGGTGGAAAAGATTCTGGGATAAATGAAAATACTAAAACGATAATTTTGGAAGCGGCTAATTTTGATGCCGTTAATGTTAGGCGTTCAAGAACAAGACTGGGCGTTAAAACTGAATCTTCTGATCGTTTTGAAAAAGAAATTGATCCAAATTTAGCGGAAAAAGCTATTGTCAGAATTGTGGAAGTTTTGGAGCACACCGCTAGCGCAAAGCTCGAGGGAGTGATTGATGTTTATCCAAATAAAACCAAGCCTTGTAAGATAAAATTAGATTTGGAATATGTGAATAATCTTTTGGGTGAAAATATTCCCAAAAAAGATGTAATCAAGATTTTGAATCTATTAGGAATAAAAACTAACTTAAGTGGAAATAAACTTATCGCAGAAGCTCCAACTTATAGAGTCGATCTTAAAACTCAAGAAGATTTGATTGAAGAAATTGGGCGCATTTGGGGATATGAAAAAATTGAGCCAAGACCGCTTGTTGAATCTGTTATTCCCGCTAAGATAAATGAAGTTTTGTCTTTTGAGCGAAGATTAGGAGAAATTGCGGTTGGCTTTGGCTTTGATGAAATGTATAATTATTCTTTTTATTCTGAGATGGATGCCAAGAATTGTGGATTGGATGGCATTCACCCCATGGACTATGTTGCTTCGCAACAACCGCCAAAGGCGGTAGTCCACGGGATAAAGCATTTCGAACTTTCCAGTCCGATGAATCCTGATCAAAAACATGTTCGAGTGAGTCTTATCCCAAATATTTTGAAAAATATCAAAACTAATCTCAAGAATTTTGAAAGTTTCAATATTTTTGAAATTGGCAAAACTTATTATCCAAATAATAATGCAATAGAAGAAAAAAGAATGCTCGTGATGGCGCAGGTTTTGGAAAAAGACAAAAATGCGGAAACTTTTTATAATCTAAAAGGCACAGCGGAAAATTTATTGGAGAAGCTGGGCGTAGCTGGGGACTTAGTCTCCATAATGGAGACTAAGTCCCCACGAACTTGGCATCCATCGCGAAGTGCAGAAATTTTGATAGGCGAAGAAAAAATCGGAATGATAGGGGAGATCAATCCTTTGGTTTTGGGAAAATATAAAATTGGAAAAAGAGTGGCGATTTGCGAATTGGACACGGAAAAACTTTTGAAAATTTCTCAAAAAGAAATTGTCTATAAGGCTTTGCAGAAATTCCCAACCATAACGCGGGACATTTCCATGCTCGCCAAAGGCGAAACTAAAGCCATAGAAATTCAAAAGCTAATCAAAAAAATTGGCGGAAATTTAGTGTTGAGTGTCGAAATGTTTGACGTCTTTTTCAAAGACGGAGTGACCAGCTTCGCCTACCATATTGAATTCGGCGCTAGCGAGCGAACATTGGAGAATAAGGAAGCGGATGAAGTGATGGGGAAAATTGTGAGTTCTTTAGAAAAAGAATTAAAATTAGAGATCAGGAAGTGATTTAATATAGCCACAATCAAAAAAGGAGAGATGGAGAATGTCTAAAGGATGTATGATGAATAGGGTGCATAGACAATGCGGGAGGCCTCCAATTTATGACTATAAGGGGGTAAAAATCTGTCGAAAGTGCGGGATGAAACTTATAAAAAAGGGCGAAAAGTTAGCACCCTATCTAATTAAATAAAAATCCTGCATAAAAAATAGCATAAGGAGGCAAAACAGTGCCTTCTTATGCTAATTAACACAATTATTAATTGATTTCATTTTTAACTTAATCTTAAATTAAATTATGCCAGAAATTCCAAAAACATACGAAGCGAATAAATATGAGGATGGGATATATAAGCTCTGGGAGGAGAGTGGGTTTTTCAATCCGGATACCTGTCAGCCTTGGGCTGAAGATAAAAATCGAAAAAAATATTGTAATATCTTACCACCACCGAATGCTAATGGAGAGCTTCATCTTGGTCACGCTTCGGGTTACACCGTGATGGATATTTTTGGTCGCTATCACCGCATGAAAGGTGAGAAGGTTTTGCTATATCCTGGAAAGGATCACGCTGGAATTCAGTCGCAAGTAGTTTATGAAAGGAAAATAAAAGAGGAGCGAGGGATTTCCCGATATGATTTAGGGCGAGAAAAATTCTACAAGGAGATTTATGACTTTTGTATTGATAGGTCAAATTATATGCGCGCGCAAGAAAAGAAAATCGGTATCAGCGCGGATTGGTCGCGAGAAAAATTCACACTCGATCCAGACGTTCTTTCTCGGGCATTGGAAACTTTTGTCAAAATGGAAAAAGACGGGATGATTTATCGCGGAGAAAGAATAATTAACTGGTGTCCCAGATGCGCTACTGCACTTTCAGATGTGGAAGTGCTTCATAAAAAAACAGCGGGAAAGTTGTATTACATAAAATATCCACTGAAAGATTCTAAGCAGTTTATTATAGTTGCGACCACAAGACCAGAAACAATGCTGGGTGACACGGCCGTGGCAGTTAATCCAAAAGACAAGCGCTTTGAAAAATTAGTGGGAAAAATCGTTATCTTGCCTTTGCAAAATCGAGAAATTCCAATTATTTCCGATAGAAGAATGGAAATGGAATTTGGCACGGGCGCAGTGAAAATTACCCCAGCCCACGATCCGCTAGACTGGCAAATTGGCAAGGATCATAAGCTCCAAGAAATTCAAGTGATTGATGAAAAAGCGCAGATTACAAAATTAGGCGGAAAATATGTTGGACAAAAAGTTGAAGAGGCACGGGAAAATATTGTGCGTGATTTGACTGAACTTGGTCTTATCGAAAAAATAGAAGAAAATGAAATCAATAAATCAATTTGCGAACGCTGTAAGGAAACTATTGAACCTTTGATTTCCAAGCAATGGTTTGTGAATGTGGATGCGAAAAAATATTCTCTAAAAAAAGAATCTTTGAAAGCAATTAAAACAGGGAAGATTGAAGTTTATCCGAAAAGTTTTGGAAAAATAATGACAGGCTGGTTTTCGGGTTTGCATGATTGGTGTATTTCGCGCCAAATTTGGTGGGGACCGCAAATTCCAGTATGGTATTGTGAAAAATGTGGAGAGGAGAGTTATATTGTTTCGATTGAAAAGCCAAAAAAATGTCCGAAATGCAAGGGAACAGAATTGACTCAAGATCCAGACACTTTTGACACTTGGTTTTCTTCCGGTCAATGGCCATACACTACGCTGGGTTATCCAAAAGGCAAAGACTATAAAGATTTTTATTCAACCGAAATGATGGTTACAGGACGCGACCTGCTTTTTTTCTGGGCTTCTAAGATGATTATGATGGGGCTATATCGAACGGGCAAGGTACCATTTAAGAATTTATTTTTCACGGGACTGATTCGCGATAAAGATGGTCTTAAGATGTCAAAATCCAAAGGCAATGGAGTTGATCCCTTGCAAATGATTGAGAAGTATGGAGCGGATGCGCTTCGCATGAGTCTTATTACCGACACAACTCCCGGACTAGACACTCGACTTTATGAAGAAAAAATAGAAAAATATCGAAATTTTGTGACCAAACTTTGGAATATCTATCGCTATAGTTTTAGCTCTAGTGATAAATTTGAATTGGTAGAAAAAATTTCTAAAAAAGACATCCAGAGCTTGGCTGATCAGTGGATTGTTTCGCGAACTAACCAGGCAATTTTGGAAGCATCAAAAATGTTGGAAAATAAAAACATTGCCATGGCGGAAAATATTCTCATTAAATTTACCTGGGATGAGCTGGCTTCGTGGTACCTAGAAATTCACAAACTCGAAAAAAATGACAAAGTTTTGGGGTATGCTTTAGACAAAGTCTTAAAACTTTGGCATCCGTTTATGCCTTTTGTGACGGAGAAAATATATAGCGATGCGAATCTGCCGGCCTCGACTCGCGGAGATGACTGCTCGTCGACGCGAGGCGGGCGAATGAAATGCGAATCTACAAATAATAGAATATTGATGGTTGAAAAATGGCCAGTGAGTGACAAAAAAATAATTGATAAAAAAGCAGAAAAAGAATTTCAAAACTTGCAGGAAATGATTGTTAAAATTCGAAATATTCGCTCCAGCTATCGCATTGCGCCAAGTGAAATCATCAGCGCATTTTCACAAAAGTTGAAAAATCAAGAAATAATTGAAAAATTGGGGCGAGTTAAGTTTTCTGATATGAAAAAACAGGGGATTGAAATTTCTGGAAAAGATTTGAAAATAGTTTTGGATATTGCGGAATTAATTGACGTTGAAAAAGAAAAGAAAAATTTTGCCAAAGAAATTGCCAACCTAGAAAACTTAATTGCCAAAAATAGCGCCCTTCTCGCCAACAAAAATTTCCTCGCCAGCGCGCCTAAGGAAATTATTGACAATAATAAAACAAAAATGATAGAGTATAAAACTAAATTGAAAAAACAGAAAGAACTTTTCAGTAACCTTAACAACTTAGGGAAAAAAGAGGTGTAAAATGATGGATTTTACAGAAGCAGGATTAAAAAAGTTAAAAGATAAAAATCTCCTTAATTGTTTTCTGATGATGGGACAAAGGAATCCCCTAGCCGGTCCTGCAATGATAAAAGATGACCGGAAAAAGTTTAAATTATTAGAAAAGGTTCTCTTTGCTCGCTTAAGGGAAAGACGACAATTGCTCAAGGAAAAAAAATGGGAATCAGGAAGATCTTCAGAGTAAGCTCTTAAATAGAGCGAGCTCTACAAATTAGTTTTACAGAGCGGTCCGGCGCATTGCGTTCGGACCGTGTTTTTTTTGTTGCAACTTTACAGATTATACATATT
>DCUU01000044.1 GCA_002328565.1 Candidatus Moranbacteria bacterium UBA2206 | reverse complement strand
GGTTCACCAATCTTGACCATGGCCGTCGCCACCAGCCGTTGCCGCTCATGACGATGGGGGAAAATTTGAAGTACAGCAAACACAAAGAAATCAAAGGCAAAAAAGCGTATGACAAGTATGACAATTACGACGCCATAGAAGTCCCGTTCACCGATGCCATCCCCAGCGACTACGACGGCATAATGGGCGTCCCCATCAGCTTCCTGGATAAATATTCACCAGAGCAGTTTGAAATTATTGGTGCAAGCGATAATGGCGCTATTGATGAAAAATACAAATTACCGCATTTTAAAAAACATAATGAGCCATATGTAAATGGTAAAAAGCAATATAAACGAATTTTTATTAAACATAATAAAAGATAATTTTATGAAATTAAAAAAGTTTAGAATTAAAAATTACAAATCAATTGTTGACAGCGGGTATTGCTATTTGACCGATACGGTTACTATTCTTGCTGGTAAAAATGAGTCTGGTAAGACTTCAATTCTTGAAGCGTTGAATGATTTTGATACTGATGAAAAGATACGAGAAAGTGCAAAACCAATAAAATCAACAGACGCAGTATCGGAAATTTCAATTACTTTTGTTGTCGGAAGGGAAACGCTGAAAGATATTCTGGAAGAAATCAAGAGTCCAGTTGAAGCTACTGCCGATGTTGAGCTTGAGATAATAAAAATATTCCCAGACAAGTACTCTTTTGGAGAAACAACCTTACAAAATGAAATTTTTGGTGATAAAGAAATTGGGAAAATTAAAAAATCTATCAAGGATAAATGGGAGAAAATAAAATCTATACGGGGCAAGTATGGTGCATTGGCAGGCAGCTTGTTTGATTTTGAATTTTTCAATTTTGAAAATGAAAAAATACTTTTTACCAATTTTAAAACCGCAACGGCACCGAATGTTACTCAAATTACGGATGAAAAAGAGCGTGAGCAGTTTTCAAAATTGATCGCCGAAATACAAACAGACATAAATAACCTTACCAATTTCCTTGTTGTTGAGACAAAGTTTTTGGAAGTGCTGAAACAACGGATACCGAATTTTATTCTTTTTAACTCTTTCGACGATATTTTTCCCAATAAGATACCTTTCGCGAAATTGGAAAAAAATGAATGGATACAAGATTTGTCCGTGATTAGTGATTTGAAAATTACCACGATCAAAGGCACGGACGATAGAGGTAAAGAAAAACACAAGGACGATGTAAATATCAAGTTGAATAAAGATTATGAAAAGTTTTGGACTCAAGATGCCTCGAACTTGAGTGTAAATTGGGACTCCGAATACCTTTACTTTTGGATAAAAGAGGATGGCTACCCGTACGAGCCGAGCTTGCGAAGCAAAGGGCGGCAGTGGCATCTCGCCTTTTATATAAAGGTTTCAGCACGAGCGAGTGAAAATGTACCCAATATTATTTTAATTGATGAGCCTGGCTTATTCCTGCATGCAAAAGCGCAAGAGGATATTTTAGGCAAACTTGAAGATTCGGCAAAAGAAGCCCAACTTATCTTTTCCACTCACTCGCCGTATCTTTTGGAAGCTGATAAACTTAATCGAGTAAGATTGGTACATCGCACGAATGACAAGGGTACGCAAATTGAAAATAAAGTTCATGCCTTGGCCGATAAAGAAACTTTAACTCCGATTTTGACGGCTATTGGCCTTGAGTTAAGTGTCGGAATTTCTGCTTTGGATAAGAAAAACAATGTTATCGTTGAGGGTCCGTCTGATGTTTTCTATCTCAATGCTTTTAAAAAGATACTTAATAAAAATAGCGTGAACTTTATTTTCGGCGGTGGAGCTGGAAATATGCCATTCGTTGGTACAATCCTGCATGGCTGGGGCGGAAAAGTTGTTTATCTCTATGACAACGATCAAGGTAAGAAAGACGGTGAGAAAAATTTGAAAGATAGCTGGTTTATATCAAAAGATATAATTCTTTCCGTTTTGAGATCATCGGGCAGTATTGAAGATATTTTCTCGTTGCCTGATTTTAAAAAATTTGTTTTGAATGACGCAAGCAAAACCTATACCGAAACAAACTCGGAGTATGTAAAGAAAGCTAAACTGAATAAGGTTTTACTCGCAAAGAAATTTTTAGAAACTTATCAAAATGAAAATTTGGCAAATTTAGATGAAACGACGATGGAGAATATAGATAAATTGTTTAAAAACATAGAATGTAAATTTGCTGTGAAGACGCTTGAATTAAGCAAATAAAAATTTAGAGTATTGAATTGAATAGAATAGAACAATATTATGAAAACCACTTTAAAAACCGGAATTGCTGTCATGGATGTTTGCGGAGGGTGAAATTATGGAGAAGTAAGATCAAAATAATCATATGAAATCCCAAAAATCAAAAAAGATTGCGATTTTTGACGGCAAGCAAATCCGGCGGATTTGGGATGGCGAAAAAGAATTATGGTATTTTGCGGTGTCTGATGTGGTGGCGGTTTTGACAAAAAGCGTTGACCCTGTCGCTTATTGGCGAAAA
>DCUU01000058.1 GCA_002328565.1 Candidatus Moranbacteria bacterium UBA2206 | reverse complement strand
GTGCAAAGTAGGGTGGACTTATACATTTTGTTGCAAAAATGAGGATAATAGGATAGAATAGGGATATAATTCTAAAGAATTAAAATATGGAAAACATAGAAAATATAAAACCTCAACAGCAGAATTTGCCATTTGGAGTGATGGAAAATAAAGAAAAAGAAGATATTAAATGGGAAATTAAAGTTGATGATGGTAATCGTGATAGTTCCGGAGAGCAAGGGGAGAATCGCTTAGTTTATGACAATGGAAGGTGTACTATTGATGAAGATGAAGTTCCTTTTGAAGCATTTCTTTTTGCAGTTGGTCCACATCGGCAATTTCTGAAAGGTGAAGACAAAAAAGTTTTTGAAGAAATATTAAAAATCGAAAAAAGTAAAAAAGAACTTAAAAAATAATTTAAAATAATTTATGCGAGAAGACATTCAAAAAACAAAATTGGAAAAGTTGGAGAATATAAAAAATTCTGGGATGGAGGCATATCCGGAAAAGTGTGAAAGGACAATGAAAAATGTGGAAGCGTTGGAAAATTTTGATAACATCAAAGAAGATATAATTTTGGTTGGACGGGTGAAATCCAATCGACCGATGGGCAATGTTGTTTTTGCGCATATTGAAGATGGCAGTGGCAAAATTCAATTGTTTTTGAACAAGAAAATTTTGGGGGATGACGCGTATAAACTTTTTGCCAAAAATGTTGAGACGGGAGATTTTGTGCAGGCAAAAGGAATTCTTTTCAAAACCAAACAAGATGAAAAATCTTTGGAAGTGAGAGAATGGAAGATGCTTTCCAAAAACATTCGGCCGATTCCGACGGAATATTTTGGTTTGAAAGACGAAGAGGAGCTTTTGCGCAGGCGTTATTTGGATTTGATGATGAATCCGGAAACTCGGGAAATTTTCAAAAAGAAAAATATTTTTTGGCAGACAGTGCGAAACTTTTTGGTCAAAGATGAGTTTTTGGAAGTCCAAACTCCCGTTTTAGAACATACTCCTGGGGGCGCGGACGCTGAACCATTTGTGACACATCACAACGCGCTGGATCAAGATTTCTATCTGCGAATTTCTTTGGAGCTTCCACTGAAAAGACTTTTGGTGGGTGGATATGAAAAAGTTTTTGAGATTGGTCGAGTTTTTCGCAATGAAGGAATTGACCGGGAACATTTGCAAGAATTTGATAATACTGAGTTTTATGCAAGCTATTGGGACTTGGAAAAAGGAATGAAATTTATCGAAGCAATGTATAAGAAAATAGTATTTGAAGTGACGGGTGGATATGAGACGCAGTACGAAGGAGAAAAAATAAATTGGAATGTTGCTTTTCCTCGGGTGGATTATTTTTCTGAATTCAAAAAAACAACAGATTTGGATTTATCTGAAGATATTTCAATTAAGGATTTGCGAAAAAAATCTGATGAATTAGGAATAAAATACGATAGTGCTTATGGAAAAGGAAGGATGATTGATACGATTTATAAAAAAACTATTCGCCAAAAATTGATTCAACCTTGTTTTTTAGTTGGACATCCAATCGAAGTTTCTCCACTGGCAAAAGCTGATCCGAATAATCCAAAAAAAGCTTTGCGTATTCAACCAATTGCTGGAAGTTCAGAATTGGGAAATGGGTTTTCTGAACTTAATGATCCGATTGATCAGAAAAATAGATTTGCCGAGCAAATGAAAATGCGCGAAGCTGGAGATGCTGAAGCACAGATGATGGATGAAGATTTTGTAGAAGCTTTGGAATATGGAATGCCACCAGCTTTTGGATTTGGAATGGGTGAAAGATTCTTTGCTTTTATTATGAATCGTTCAGTTAGGGAGACAGTAATTTTTCCGGGGATGAAGAGTAAATAATCTCGCCTTACTTTTTCTCTCCGCGAGAAAAAGTAACAAAAAGAGCTCTCAGCCAAGCTTACGTGCCAATAAATTCTTCGTTCGTCGACTAAAATTTATAACTCGCTACGCTCAAGCAGGATAAATTTCTTAACGTCGACTCACTCGAATTTATGCTGTCACGTTTCGCAAGGCTGAAGTAAAATATAATACAAAATAATTAAATTTAATACGAAATTAATTATGGGAATCAAAGTTGAGTTTAATCTGGATTTAGCGCTTCGAGATATCTCGGAGTTCAAAAACGGGAACAGAAAAATCGAGGAATGTATTCCGGAGAATTTGGAAGTGGGGAAAGTTTATGAATTTTTGAAAAAAGATCAAAGGAACTATTGGCTTTTTGGAGAAATTCCGCTTATTGAAACCAAAGGTAATGAAATTTTGTCCCGACCAAAAGCTAGTATTATAATTTTAGAAGCTACGCATTTTGTTGAGGATAAAGAAATTTATACTAAGGGAAAATATAAAGTCATTAACTTTATTAGTGACGGAGAAACTTATTTTGAATGTTTTGATAAGATTGGCGTGAGAAAGTAATATAAAAAAATGAAAGAAAATAAAACAGATATAAAAGCGATTGTTTTTGATTACGGTGGAGTTTTAGTTAATGATCCGGATGAAAAAATAATTAGGGATATTTCAGATAAATTTGGAATGACATACGAAGAATCGCTGGAAATTATTCAAGTGCTTGTGGAACCATATCAAAGAGGTGAGATTTCTAATGAAGAGTTTTGGGAAAAATTTTCCGAGATGGCAGAAAAGGAATTGCCTAAAAATTATGAATCCCTTTGGGTTGATAAGATGGAAATTAAGATTGATTATCGAATAGTTGATTTGGTGAAAAAATTGAAAAACAAAGGTTTTGTAGTTGCGCTTCTCTCAAATACTATTTCTCCTCATGCGCAACAAAATATAAAAAATGGTTGTTATGATTTATTTGATCCAGTTGTCCTTTCATTTGAAGTTGGGACAAGAGAACCGGAAGAAAAAATATTTCAGATAATGCTAAATAAACTCAATCTTCCAGCTGAAAAATGTGTTTATATTGATGATAATAAAGATTATTCTGATATCGCAACAAAAATTGGAATGTATGGAATTAAATTTGATTCTTATGAAAAATTAATTGAAGATTTGCAGAGAATAAATATAAGAATTCCCTAAAAATATAAATGAAATATTTAATTGAAGAATTTAAAAAAGAAGTAATTTTAGTGGCTGGAAATCCGAAATTCATCCATCATGAATGGTTTGTGAGATATCATTTAGAAATTGTTGAAAAAATTGCTTTGGAGCTTTGTGATATCCATGAAGAAGCTGACAGGGAAATTGTAGAAGTGTTGGTGTGGCTTCATGATTATGGTAAAATACTAGATTTCAAACGTGATAAAGAATTGACAATAGTAGCCGGAAGGGAAAAACTTCTAAGTATTGGATTTGATAGAGATTTTGTTGAAAAAGTGGTTAAATACGCCGAGATGAATGATAAAAAACTGGAGATTAATTTAAGCGATGCTCCAATAGAAGTCAAGATTATTTCATCGGCTGATGCGGCTTCTCATTTAATTGGTCCTTTCTATAAGCTTTGGTGGTATGAAAATTCTGGTAAAAATTTTGAAGAACTGATGGCTGATAATATTAAAAAAGCATTGAAAGATTGGGATAAGAAAATTGTTCTTCCTGAGATAAAAAAATCTTTTGAAGCACGACATAAATTTTTATTGGAACAATCAGGAGCGTTCCCGGATAAATTTTTATCTTAGAATGTTTATTTAAAAATAAAATTAATAATATGCCAGAAAAAAGAAACGGACAATTTATAATTAAAGACTCAATTCAAAAATATAAAAATCCTTGGATTGAGGTCACTGAGGATCAGGTTATTCGGCCGGATGGAAAACCGGGAATTTTTGGGATAGTGAGAATGGTGGATGGCGTGGCTGTTTTGCCGTTGGACGATGATGGATTTGTATATCTAACTAAAGAATTTCACTATGCTATTGGGATGGAAGATGTCGAAACTGTTAGTGGCGCGATTGATGAAAATGAAAAGCCAATAGATTCAGCTAGGAGAGAATTGAAAGAAGAGTTGGGAATGGAAGCTGAGGAGTGGATTGATTTGGGATTAGCAAACCCTTTCACAACAGTGGTTAAATCATCACAGCAAATGTTTTTGGCGAAAAAATTATCATTTGGAAAAGATGATCAAGAAGCAACAGAAAATATTAAATTAGTGAAAGTGAAATTAGAAGAAGTAGTGGAGATGGTGATGAATAGTGAGATTACTCACGGAGCGAGTTGCGTTTTAATTTTAAAAGCTAATAAATATCTAAAGGATAAATAGTTTTCTATGAAAAACAATATTTTTTTAACATCCGATGGAGCAACTGTGATTCACGATCTTGTGAAGCATTTTGATTTTGAAAATAAAAAGAAAGTATTATTTGTTGAAACATCAGGAGAAACGCACGATGGTGATAAGCCATGGATTGATAATGCAAAGAAAAAAATGAAACAATTAGGATTTAATCTGATTGATTACATCATTACTGACAAAACAGAAAGTGAGATAGGAGAGGCTCTGTATACCGTCGATATAGTATATGTGGCTGGTGGCGATAGTGCATATTTATTATATCAATCTCAAAAAAATAATTTTGCAGAGATTGTAAAGAAATTTATTGAAAACGGGGGAATTTATATTGGGCAAAGCGCAGGATCAATTGTCGCTGGGCCTAATATATCTTCTTTGTATAAACCAAAGAATAATCAATATTTCAAAAAGTTAAATAGTTTTGATGGTTATGGCTTGGTGGATTTTATTATTGTTCCGCATTTTGGGCGGGAAGACAAAAAGGAGATATTTTTTAAACATCGATTTCAAAATATGTATAGCGAAAAATATAAGTTTATTTTACTTACAGATCGTCAGTATATAAGAATACAAGAAGATGGCATGTATAAAATTGAAGAAGTGTAATAAATAAACAATATTATGAAAAAGATAATGGCGTTTGGGACGTTTGATGTGTATCATAAGGGACACGAGAATTATTTGAAGCAAGCAAAAAAGTTGGGAGAATATTTGATTGTGGTGGTGGCGAGGGATGAAAATGTGCTTCGCATTAAGAAACAAGAAACAAGAAACAAGGAGCAAAAAAGAAAGAAAATTTTGGAAGAGAGTGGTTTGGCGGATGTGGTTGTGTTGGGAGATTTGAAAGATAGGTATAAAATAATTCAAAAATATCGACCGGAGGTGATTGCGCTGGGGTATGATCAGAAAGTCGATTTGGTTGAACTAAAAGAAAAACTCAAAGAGTTTGAAATAAATGCAAAAATTGTTCGTTTGAAATCATTTAAGCCGGAAATTTATAAATCATCTTTAATCATGAAACATAAAACATGTAACATGAAGCATGAAACATGAAACAATAAAATTATGAAAATTGTAATTTGCGCAAGCATCGAATTTACTTGCGAGATAGAAAAGATTTCTGAAAAACTAAAAAGTGCTGGTCATGACGTGGAAACTCCACTTACCAGCCAAAGAATCCTGAGTGGGGAGTTAACAATGGAAGAATTTATGAAAGAAAAAGAAAGTAATGGAGATGAAGCATTTAGGAAAATTAGCGACGATGTAATAAGAAGATATTATGAAATCATAAAAAACAGCGATGCAGTTTTGGTGGTCAATTATAATAAAAAAGGAGTGGAGAATTATATCGGCGGAAATACTTTTTTGGAAATGGGATTTGCGCATGTTCTTAATAAGAAAATATATTTATTAAATCCGATTCCGGAAATTTCCTATAAAGATGAAATAGTAGCAATGCAACCAATGATTTTGGGTGGAAATTTAGGAGATATCTTAAAAATACAATAAATCTAATCACTACCATTCGCCTATATATGGTAGTGAGGGTAAGATAATATCAAAAATAAAAATGGCTAAAGTTAAAGTTTATTCAATTGATAAAAAAGAAAAAATTTATATAATTGATGAATTATTTGAGGTTTTGTCGGGTTTGAAAACTAAGCAAGAAATTATAGATTTCCTAATGGATCTGCTTACTCCGAGTGAAGTTTTGATGGTTGGTCGGCGGATACAAATAGCTAAAATGCTAGTGGCAGAAGAAAGTTATGAAATTATTCAGAAAAAATTGCGAGTGAGTCACATGACAATCAGCAAAGTGGAACACTGGCTAAAAGAAGATGAAAATAAGAATAAATTTATTTCGGAAAAAGTCAGAAGAATTGTTAAGGGTAAATTAAATAAAGAAGAAAAAACAAAAAATGGAAACAGATTAAACAAATATGCCCATCATAGATTGCTAAAAAATTTACTAAAATAAAACTACTACCATTCGCCTATATATGGTAGTAAGAGTAGGGGGTGTGATAAAATAGGAGATGTGATAAATAATGAAATATTTTTCAGGATAATTTTTCTAAAATTAAATTTATGGAGCAACAAAGAGAATACAGAAAAATAGTTGAACCTGATAAGAAAAAAACAGCAGATATTTTTGATTTAGATCGAAAAAGACAAGAAAGAAAAGAAGAGAATATTTTGAAAAAAATTGAACAGGAAATGAGCGAAGCAGAGGAGCGATTTGGAAAGCTAATTGAGGAAGTTTCGAAAAGATATGAAAACTTACCAAATAATATAAAAGAAGATCTTATTTTGCATAATTGGCAAATTTTAGGCAATGTAATCGAATATGGCATAAGAAGAGGCTTTACAGAAAAAGAATTGAAAATATCGGAATTAGGCGCTATACTTCATGATATGGATAAGGCAGATAGCGTTCCTGAAAAATACAAGGATATCCAAAACTACACCTTAGTGATGCATGCTAAGGTAGCGGCTGAAAAAGTCCCAGAAATATTGACGGATGAGTGTTTGGAGGAATTTCAAATAGGAGATGATCCAGAAAAGATTCGGCAAGAAGTGACCAAGGCGATTTTTGAACATATGGGACCGCGTCCTGGGTTCATGACCAATATTTTGAAAAAGTTCAATGAGGATATGGAGAAAATTGGTGAAGGTGGAATTGATTATCCAGAAGCAAATGGAAAAATTTCAGAAGCGCTTTTAGCCGCAGATATGAAATCATTAGCGGGAGAAGATGGTAGAAAAAAAGTTTTGAAATTTCGAGCAGGAGATAAATTTTTTATCCAGCAAGATTTGAATTTAGTGGCGGAATATGGAAATTATGGAATTGATTTGAGTCAGGGCGAAGCAGCGCTAATCTCAGGATTCGAAAGTGCTTTTCAGGCGCGGGATATGCAAAAGGACAAAAGAAATCGTGACTGGATTGATGTGGATATAGAAAAATCAAAAAAAGTGGAATATACTTTTCTTGGTTCGGAGAAATTGATGTTATGGGAAGATGTTTTTGAAAAAACGAAACATTATGAAGAAAAGAGAAGGATAAAAGAAATTGAAGAAAGTTTGGAGGCGGCTTAATAATTTTTTTAATTTAAATATATGTTAGATATAAAATTCATCAGGGAAAATGCGGACAAAATTAAGGAAGCGATTAAAAATAAAAACATCGATTTGGATTTGGACGGGCTTTTGGAAACGGATGGAGAAAGAGTGAGAGCTTTGCAATATATTGAAGAATTGAACGCGGAAAAAAACGTACTCAATGATTTGATTCAAAAATCGCAAGGGGACGAGCGAAAAACTTTGATTGAACAAGGAAAGGCGGTCAAAGAAAAAATGGCAATTGCAGAACCGGAATATTTGGAAATAAAAAAACATTTTGATGATTTGATGGTGAAGGTGCCAGTAATTCCAGCTGAGGATGTGCCGGTCGGAAAAAGTGAAAAAGAAAATGTAGAAATTTACACTTGGGGAGAAATTCCAAAATTTGATTTTGAAATAAAAGATCATATTCAATTGGGCAAAGATTTGGATATTTTGGATTTGGAAAGAGGCGCGAAAGTTTCTGGTTATCGTGGGTATTATGTGAAAAATGAAGGCGTGGGTTTGATGATGGGATTTATGATGTATGCTTTGCAAAAGATGATATCAAAAGGATATTCTCCAATGATTGTTCCAACTCTAGTCAAGGAATTCCCATTGTTTGGCAGTGGATATTTCAAGGGTAAAGAATATAATCCGGAAATTGATGAAATCTATCAAGTAGCTTCCTCGGACAAAGAAGCAGACGGAGAAATAAGTCGGGATAAAAAATTTCTCGTAGGCACGGCCGAGCCTTCACTTTTAGCATATCATTCTGGAGAAGTTTTAAAGGAAGAAGATTTACCAATGAAACTTTGTGGATATTCCCAATGTTATCGTAGTGAGATTGGTAGTTATGGCAAAGATACAAAGGGATTGTACCGCGTGCATGAATTTATGAAAGTGGAACAAGTTATTTTGTCAAAAGCCAATATTGAAGAATCTGATGCCCTGCAACAAGAGATGGTGGGAATTTCCAAAGAAATGCACGAAGAATTGGGCTTACCATATCGACAACTAAAAATTTGCACGGGGGATATGAGCGCAGGGAAATATAAGATGTTTGATATCGAAGCTTGGATTCCCAGTCGAAATGGCTATGGCGAAACCGGATCAGCTTCCAATTTTTTAGATTGGCAATCAAGAAGATTGAATGTGAAATATGTCGATAAAAATGGAAAGAAAAAATATGTCTATATGCTAAACAACACCGCCCTAGCGTCTCCTCGAACTTTCATTTCAATCATCGAAAACTACCAACAAGCCGATGGATCAGTGCTTATCCCGGAAGTTTTGAAGAAATATATGCCGGAGGGGATGGAGAAAATAAGTAGAAAGTAGAAAGATATTGATTATGCTAAAATTGATAAAAATAATTCACACAATAATCTGGACAATCATGGTTTTTGCTACTTTTTATATTTTTTATGCTGGCGTCACTAATACTTTCAATTTAATTTTATATATCTCCATAGCTTTGCTTGTCACAGAAACAACAGTTTTATTGCTCAACAAATGGAATTGTCCGCTGACTCCTCTGGCGAGAAAATATGATCTTGGAAAAAAGGATAATTTTGATATCTATCTACCAAATTGGTTGGCGAAATATAATAAGATAATTTTTGGAGCAATTTTTGTGACAGGGATGATTATGGTGATTATTAATTGGATAAGAATATTATGAAACAACAACGAAAAATAGTTTTAGCTTCGCGGTCGCCGAGAAGAAAAGCTCTTTTGGAGCAAGTTGGTCTCGAGTTTGAGATTCGCGAAAGTGAATATGAGGAAGATATGACGGCGATGAGTGATCCATATGAGCTGGTGAAATTTTTGGCGCGAAAAAAAGGGGAGGATGTTGCCAAAAACTATGAAGACGCGATTATAATCAGCGGGGATACTTTCACAATTTTTAATGGAAAATTTATCGGCAAGCCTAAAAATGAAGAAGATGCACATCAAACGCTCAGAAATTTTTCTGGAAAGATGCATGAAATTGTGAGTGGTTTTGCGATAATTGATACTAAAAACAAAATTACCATAAATGATTTCGGGAAAGCTTTTGTGAAGTTTAGAAATTTAAGCGACGAAGAAATTACGGACTATGTGGCGACAAAAGAACCATTATCAAGAGGCGGATCTTATGGTATGATGGAGCTAGGAGCAGTTTTGATTGAAAACATTGAGGGAGATTTCTATTCTGTGATTGGTTTACCTCTCAACAAAATTTATCCAGAACTGAAAAAAATGGGAGTGGATATTTTGAAGTTAAAAAAATCTTAAGGAATTAACACATAAAAATGAATTTTAAAAGAGATATCATTGTTAGTATTATTTTGGCATTAATTTCCTTTTCAATAGTGGGATTATTATCATTTATTACTGCAGGAGATTATTTTATTCTTTCTTTGCTTCCGCTATGGATTGTTTTAAATATTATTTTTGTGCCTATTTCAATAATACTGGTATTTGATAAGTTTTTTTATGTCAATTCGAGTTTAAAAGAAATTATTTTAACAACAATATTCTGTTTATTTTTGATAGCGATACCTCTTTTGCCAGAGTTGATTCATGAATTTATAGATAGCATTAAATTAGAAAAAAGTAGTAAGGTGACCAAAGAATTTGCTGAGGCTTGTAATTCTGCTATAGAGAAGGTTGACCCAAGTTTTTGTGATAAATTAAATACCGAAGAATGGAAGCAGAAAGAAAAGGAAGCTGATTATGATAATGAAGGAGTTAGAACATATAATAAATGTTGCTCTTTTGCTTCTGACTGGGTCCTTTCAAAAAATGAGTTATCAGAGAGTGATAAATGGAGTTTCTGCATGAAAATAACAGAATATTTAGAAAGGCAGGAATGTTATTCCGTGTTGCTAGAAAGAATTAATCCAAAAACAAGAATCTACCCAATTAATTTGAGTTGTGATTTGATTGATAATGAAAAAACTAAACAAGAATGTGACGAAATAAATAAAAGAACTGAAGCAGAAAAAAATGCTTATAATTCCTATGATTCTCACAAAATTAAATCTTACGATATGTCTGGTTGTGATTTGTTGCGTCCCTTTCAGAAAGCTATTTGTTATTCTTTTATTGCTTCAACTGAAAATGGTTTTGGAATTTGTAGTGATCTTAGTTTAGAAATTATTGAAACTGATAAGCCATTTGGCGACTCAGATAAAACACAGCGGGAAATTTGTGAGTTTTATTGTGATAAGAGAATATGAAATTTTTAATAATTTATTTAATAAAGAAATATGAAAAAAACAAAAGTTGTTTTGTTGGCAGTAGGAATTCTGCTTTTGGCAGGATGTGGAAATCAAGTAGAAAAAAATCAAAATGAGAACAAGGGAGAGGCTCAAAATCAAGAAAGAGAACAAGAGCAAAATAGAAACGGGATTGTAGGTTCAATAAAGGATGCGATGGGGTTGGGCAAAACTATGCGATGCACTTATAGGATCAAAAATCAAGATGGTGAGATGGAGGTTGTGACATATGTGGATGGAGGAAAATATGCAACAGAAATGAATATCGCAGGGAATAAACAACGAATGGTTTATAACGAAGAGGCGATGTACACTTGGCAAGAAGGACAAAAGCAAGGGATGAAAATGACAAAGGCCTGTACGGAAGAGCTGAACAAGGATTTGCCAGAAAGCAATGAAAGTGATGTGCCAGAAGAAGACGTAACGGGAGAGAAATTTTTTGAAGATGCGATGGATGTGAAATGTGAAGAATTTTCTAATGCTGATTTTTCTGTGCCAACTAACGTTGAATTTAGTGATCAATGCGAGATGCTAAAGGGAATAATGAAAAATATTCCTGGAGGAGCTGGAGGGCAAAATGGAACTGATATGCCAGGAGGAATTCCAAAGGGAATTAATATGTCAAATATTCCAAAAATGTAAATCTATTGACGCGGACTGTTTGCTAGACTTAGCGGACAGTCCGCTAGCTTTTTATGTCAGAAAATTTAAAATTTCCAGAAGGTTTTTTATGGGGAACGGCGACTTCTTCCTACCAAGTCGAGGGGAATAATTCGAATACTGATTGGTGGGAATGGGAAAAGCGCGGAAAGGCCAAGGATGAATCAGGAATGGCGTGTGATTATTATAATCGCTTCAAAACTGATCATGATTTTTTGACCGAGCTTGGTTGCAATGCTTATCGTCTTTCGATTGAATGGAGTCGAGTTGAATCAGAAGAAGGAATTTTTTCTGAAAAAGAATTTGCGCATTATCGCGAAGTTCTTAAAGACCTTAAAAGTAGAAATATAAAAACGCAAGTGACGCTGTGGTGGTGGGTGAGTCCGCTGTGGTTTTCGAAAAAATATGGATTTCACAACAAAAAATCCGTGGAAATTTTTACGCGTTATGTGCAAAAAGTGGTGGATGAGCTCGGAGATTTAATTGATCTCTATCAAGTTTTCAATGAGCCGATGGTTCCGCTGGGACAAGGATATTTAGGCGGTGTATTTCCTCCAGGATATAAGAATCCATTCAAATTTTTTCGAGCGTTGAAAAATGTTGCTGATTCACATAAGAAGGCTTATCGAATTATCAAAGAAAAATATCCATGCGTGCCGGTTGGCGTTAGCTATCTTTACAATTGGTATGAATCGGAAAACTTAGGTTTTTTGGTGGCGATTATAAATCGTTTAGCGAAATGGTATCGAGTTGATTTGATTGATAATAAAATTAAAGAAAGTTTGGACTTTGTGGCGATTCAATATTACCGTTTAGGTAAAATTAAATTTGATTGGAAAAATATCAAAATGGATTCAAAAAATCAA
>DCUU01000008.1 GCA_002328565.1 Candidatus Moranbacteria bacterium UBA2206 | reverse complement strand
CCGGAGAAAATATGGGGGAGCGTTTAGCTGAAATAAATCCTGGGCAAATTGAAAACATTGAAGAATTGAAAAGAGCGCACGAAACTCGTAATCAAATTATTCACGACGAAGCTTTCAAATTGACCAAAGAGCAAGCCGAAGAAACGATCGGATATTTCGAGAATTTTTTGAAATATTTTGAAGTGCTGTGAGAAAATGTTTGACAGGTGTTCTTTATCTAGTTAGAATGACTTATAGCGTTTTATTTTAAATATATAGCGGGGTAGAGCAGTCTGGTAGCTCGGGTGGCTCATAACCACCAGGTCGTTGGTTCGAATCCAACCCCCGCAACAAGTTTGGCAGGGTAGCTCAGCTGGCTAGAGCACAACACTCATAACGTTGAGGTCGTGAGTTCGAGTCTCACCCCTGCTACAAAATGCCAATATATAAAACAAAAAACGAAAATTTTTTCAAAGAATGGACAGTTGGAATGGCATACGTGCTCGGATTTTTTGCAGCTGATGGATGTATGATTAAGAATAACAGAGGAGCACATTTTATTGAATTTCAAATTACTGATAAGGATATTTTATTGAAAATCAAGAAGTTATTAGGTTCTAATCATAAAATTACAGAAAGAAAAAATAATATAAAATGGAAAATGGCTTATCGTTTGCAAATAGGTAGTAAGAAAATGTTTGAGGATTTGATTGCATTAGGTATGACATCGAGAAAAAGCAATACGCTAAAATTACCAATAATTCCTAAAAAATATTTCAATCATTTTGTTAGAGGATATTTTGATGGGGATGGAAATGTATCCATACCTAATTATATAAGAGCAGATAGAAAAAATAAATTAAGCATTACGTTATTAGCAGGCTTTACTTCTGGTAGCAAAGAATTTTTGATAGAATTGCATAGTAAATTGAAAACATTGGCTGGTATTGTGGGTGGAACATTATGTTATCATGACGGGGCGTTTAGACTTTTCTTTTCTGTGAGAGACAGTGTGAAATTATATGAATTTATGTATGCTAGAGAAGATGAGTTATTTCTATTAAGAAAAAAGAAAGTATTTGAAAAATATTTAAAATTGGACTGGTAGCTCAGTTGGTTAGAGCACCGCCCTGTCACGGCGGGGGTCGCGAGTTCGAGTCTCGTCCAGTCCGCAAAAGTCTAAAAACAGTTCAATTTATCGAGCTGTTTTTTTATTGGTTAATCTTGAACATTTTATCCTTTAATGTTAGGCTAAAGGCACAAAAAGGGGAGTGTTAAGTAATATGTTAAGTAATAAAATATGACAACCGAAAAAATAAAACCAAGAGAGGGTTTGCCGACCAATGCGAAGTGTGTTTTTAAAGGGGTTATTTTTGAAGTGTGGCAATGGGAGCAAAAAATGTTTGACGGAACAACAGAAACTTTTGAAAAAATTTGGCGCTATCCAACACTTGAAATAATTGCAACAGTTGGTGATAAAATTATAATTGAGAATCAAGATCAGCCCGATAGTAAGGGAAACATTAACTTAGTTAGCGGACGAGCCGACAAAGGGGATGATATATTCGAAGAAGCTAAGCGTGAACTCCTGGAAGAAACGGGCTGTCAATCTGATAATTGGAATTTATTTATGAAACATAAAATTAGTGCAAAGATTTTGCATGACATTTGTTATTTTATCGCAAGAGATTGCAAGAAAATTCAAGAACCCAATCTTGATGCAGGAGAAAGAATCGAAACTAAGCTGGTGACTTTTGATGAATTTCTTCTTCTTACGGATGAACCAAAATTCTGGGTCGCTCCTCAGTTTGTCAATCTTATGCTCCGCGCAAGATTTGATGAAAAGAAAAAGGAAGAATTGAGAAGGATTATTTTTGGGGGATAAGTAGCGCAGGGGATTTGCTTTTTTTCTTAAACTATGCTATAATTATAAGAGTTACATTGGAAATCCAATAGTTTAAAAAAGGAAAATCAGGAAACTCGGGCAAGTCCGACATCCTTTGAAATCCTAATCTGAGATCAAATAAAACCCAATAAGTCGAGTTTGTTTTTAATGAAGGAATAAAGAAGAATGTTTGTGATAAGCATTTTTGTCTATTCCTTTTTTGTTTGTGAAAAAACTATGATTTGATTTTAAAAATTAGGTCAAATCTAAGGTTTACATATAATTATTAATTTCAGTCGAAAGGCTGGCTAGAAAGAAAAAATATGTCAAAATATAATAAAAATAGTGGTAATGTTTGGACAAAAAAAGAGTTGTCTGAGCTAAAAGTATTGGCGAAGCAAAATACCCCAACAAGAGTAATTGGATTGAAACTTGGAAGAACTCCAGGTGCAATACAATCAAGAGCATCTCAGGAGAGCATTAGCTTGAAACCTTCAAATCAATCTCCATATAATAGGAGTAAGAAGTAAAAAAGAGGCGAACGATTTTTCTAAAAGATAGATCGTTCGCCCTCTTTCCTCTAATTAAATTATAGCACATTTTTTGTGCTTGTGAATAATTGTTAAATTGTAAGTATGAATAAAATCAAAATTGTTAACAAAAAAGCAGAGAAGGTGGCTACTGAAATATATAAAGAAATTAATAGCTTAATGCCATCAATAGTAGAACTTATAGGATGGGTAGAAGAAAAGATAAAATCAAAGATAAATATTTCTTATATTGATTTGGATGGCTTTAAAACATCAGGTGCCGTTTATTTTGAGCCAAAGATGAATTGTTTTCAAATATGGATAAATTCTAAGGATTTTGAACTGAGACAAAGATTCACGATTTGTCATGAAATTGGTCATATAATAAAGAACTTTAATTTAAAATATGATTTTTCTTCAAATGTTGAATTTTCTGGTAATGGAGAGGAGAGATTCTGCGATAGATTCGCAGCTGCTTTCTTAATGCCAGCTGAATTATTTATTTATAAGTGGAATTCTATAAAGGATCCAATTTATCTAAAAAAAGTTAGATTAACTAATGTATTTAAGGTTTCTGGTGAAGCTGTTTATTATAGAGCAAAGGAGCTGGGTCTAATTTTTGAATAAATAAATTCTGTGACTAAAGAAGATATTTTTACAAAAACTAACTTGTCAGAGTTAGTTTTTGTTTCCACTGGAATTTTATGATGGAAGCTGGTAAAATAAATTTATGCAAAATAAAATATCACACGATAGTGAAGTGCCAGCAAGGGGGCAACAAGTGATTACCGCCTGTGCTTTTATTTTCCATGATTTTGATGGGGTGAAGAAGGTTTTTGCGCCACGTCGTGCTAAGACAAAAAAGTTTTTGCCGGATGTTTTTGAATTGCCGGGTGGGCACATTGAATATGGAGAGGATATAATTGATGGCCTGAAATGGGAAATCAAAGAAGAATTTGAAATGGAAATTGAAGTAGGGGAACCGTTTTTTGTTTTCACTTATATAAACGAAATAAAAGGCACGCATTCAATCGAAGTTATATACCAAGCTCAGTTTCAAGGTGATATCAAAAATGTTAGAATAAATCCTGAAGACCACAGCGAATATCTTTGGTTGACTAAAGAGGAACTGCCAAGAGCTTATACGGAAAATAAAAAAGAAACTGATCCTGAATTTCAGGCGATACGAAAAGGTTTTGAAAAAATAACACGATAAAAATAGAGGCCTCTATAGAAGCTTCTAAAGTAAAATTATGAAATTATTATTATCATCAAATGGAGGTTTTGTTATTGAAAGGGGCTTGAAGCTATTGTTTGATGATATTTCTAAAATTAAGTTGGCGTATATTACAACGGCAGGAAAGGGGAACGTAAATAAGGAATATCTTGAAATTCATAAGAGACTACTGGAAAAAGAAGGCTACGATTTTGAAGAGTTGGATATCGAAGGAAAAAATGAAAATGAATTACGAAAATTATTAGAAAATAAAAATGCTATTTATGTTGAAGGGGGAAACACGTTCTATCTCTTGAAAGCTGTTCGTGAAAGCGGTTTTGATAAAGTTATAAAAGAACTAATTAAAAAAGGCGTGCCTTATATTGGTTCAAGCGCTGGAAGTTATATTGTCTGCCCAACTATCGAAATGGCAACTTGGAAGCCAAAACAAAAAGATAGATTTGGAATGACGGACTTCACCGCTCTTAATTTGGTGCCATTTTTATTAACGGCTCATTATACTTCCGAAATGGAAAATATTCTAAAGGATAAAATATCGAAAACTAAATATCAAACAAGAATTCTTCAGGATGGACAGGCTGTTCTTGTTGAATATGGTAATTATAAGTTAGTAGGAAATGGGGAGGAAATAAAATTATAATATGAAAATTGAAACAATCATTGGCGATTATAAAATATTCTTAGATAAAGTTTTTGGAAGGTTGAAGGAGGCTGGTTTTAAGTTGGAAGAATTTAAGGAACTTGATCATATTGCTTATCGGACAGAAAATATCGCAGAATATGAAAAAATGAAAAAAGAGTTGCTTGAATTTTCGAAAAAATATAGCGAAAAAATGTTTGGTGGGAGATTGATTTTAATTTGCTTGTTGGAAAATCCAATAGTATATAACAATTTCACAATTAATGGTTTTGAACTATTAGCGCCTAAGGAAAATAGCGCACACAAAAAAGGTTTGGATCATGCCGAATTTGTGGTCAAAACAACTTTGCCAGAATTTCAAGAAAAGCATAAAGATATAGTTTTTGATCTACATGCTTACGCTCGAGAAGAAAATCCAGAATTGGTGCTTCATTTTGAAAACTGCACTGCCAAATTTCATACGCGAAGTTTGTTGGAGGTGAGAAATATAAAAAATGAGTCTTTAAAATAAAATTATGGAAAAGAAAAAATTATTAATCGCTACGCGCAATAGGGGGAAATTTCCGGAGATAATGGAAAAATTGAAAGATTTACCATTTGAATTTTTTAGTTTGAATGATTTCGATAAGTCAGATTTCAAGATAGAAGAAGTTGAGGAAACAGCGATGACATTTGAAGGCAACGCTATTATAAAAGCGGTTGCTTATGGAGCGAAATTGAATAGGTTAACATTGGCGGATGATTCTGGTTTGGAAATCGATGCGCTTAGTGGTCGGCCGGGAATTTTTTCAGCTAGATATGTGGAGGGAAGTGACCAAGATAGATATGAAAAAATTTTGGAAGAAATGAAAGATGTGCCGGATGAAAAAAGAACGGCTCGTTTCAAATGTGTGATTGCAATTTACAATCCAAAAAACCAAACGACTTCTACTTTTGAAGGAATAGTTGAGGGCGTGATTATTCGTGAGCCAAAAGGAGAATTTGGTTTTGGTTATGATCCAATTTTCTTCGTTCCAGAAATTGGGAAAACTTTAGCCGAAATTGAAATAGGGAGTAAGAATGAGATTGATCACAGAGGCCGAGCTTTGGAAAAATTCAAAGAAGCTTTTTTGAAAAATGATATGAGTTTCTGAATTTAATCGAAATTCGTTATTGGCGCAATAAATATTTAGTATTTCTATATGTTTGACTTTCAAACAGATTTATTATATCTTTTAGTACTTGCCCTTTTATAATTTCATAAGGTAATATAAGCTAATATATTTCAGAAATCAAAGGAGGAACCATGAATATTTCTACAGTAAGAAAATTTCCCCATGTTTTTTGTATCGATTCTAGAAATTTCAGATATGACTACTATGGAGATCCTGAGAATAGGCGCAGGATATATCTGGAATTGAATATCATTTGCGAGGCCCAATATCTCATAAGTTATGAACTTCGGGAAGGTATCGACGGATTTGTGTTGGCAATTCACAAGGAAGCTACGAAGGCGGGAGCTACAGAAGGTAAACCTTCGGAAGATTTCGAATTTGCTGGCCTCACGAGCGCGGAGGCAACCAAATTTATGATCAGAGAAATTTCGAAAATGCCAAATGGAAACGGGGAAGATGGTATGGGCATCGCAATGCTCGAAAGAAACATAAGAGCATTTTTCTACCTAAACAAACAACGGGCAAAAATCAAAGGAGGATCGAATGAAGGCACTGGCTAATTTTTTGATTATTTTGGCAATATTTGCTGTTCTGGGTATGTTTGCGGTAGCGTTTTTCAAAATAAAAAGATGGCCGAGCATATTCTCGGACAAAAAACGCGATCTGAGATTGGTCAACCCCAAAGAGAAAGCGCTTCATTAGATGCGCTCTCTAATAACATCGTTAAACTTCCTGCCTCTGGTATTCCCGGGGCAGGATTTTTTTATAAATCTTGGATAAATGCGGGTATGAATTGCCNNAATGTTTATTTTTAAAAGTTGCAAAAAATAACGCCAAGCCAATATGACTCTCAAATCGTACATTTGGGGAATACGCATTATCACCTTGATTTCATTGGTTGCTTTGGGGGCTGTAATTTATTACGTTGACCCAGAGAATTCTGGCCTAATTGGTATTTTACTTTTCTATCTGGCAGCCTTTTTTGTTTTAAGCGGGATATTCAATTTGATGCTAATTTTCCTTCGCGGAAAACTTTTGGGTAGTGAGATGGCAGTGAAGAATATCGATTTGAGTTTTCGCCAAGGAATACTTCTGGCTGTGATGATTATCACTATTATGGTTTTGCAAAGCTATCAGATGTTGATTTGGTGGGATGCGCTATTGGTGGTAGCAGGAGTGTTCCTCGTTGAGTTATATTTTCTCTCTCGAGAGTAAGCAGATTTTTAAATAGTTAATAATTTTCAATTTACAATTTTAAATTTTCAATCAATTTCTAAATTACTAAATTTCAAATTTTCAAAATTATTTCATTTTAATTTTATTTAAAATTTTAAATTTAGACTTTAGAATTAAAAAATATTTATGGCTAAAGAAATAAAAAAAGATAACGGGGATTATAATGCTAAGTCCATTCAAGTTTTGGAGGGTTTGGAGCCGGTGCGAAAACGTCCTGGAATGTATATTGGTGGCACTTCAACCGAAGGCTTGCATCATTTGATTTGGGAAGTAGTTAATAATTCCGTGGATGAAGCGATGGCGGGATATTGCAAAAATATCGAGATAAAACTTTTGCCAAAAAATGTTATAGAAATATCTGACGACGGCCGAGGGATCCCCGTAGAGATTCATCCGCAAACAAAAAAATCAACCTTGGAAACAGTGCTCACTGTGCTTCATGCTGGAGGAAAATTTGGTGGTAATGGCTATAAAATTTCCGGTGGTTTGCATGGCGTGGGAGTTTCAGTAGTGAATGCTCTGTCTACTTGGCTTCGAGCGGAAGTGAAAAGGGATGGAAAAATTTATTCCATGGAATTTGAACGAGGCAAACCAAAATCCAAAGAACCAAAAGTAGTGGGAAAATCCAAAGAGACCGGAACAAAAATAATTTTCGAAGCTGATCCGCAAATTTTTCCAGAGATAAAATATTCTTGGGAGAAAATCTTGGCCTATCTTCGTCAGCAGTCATATCTCACCAAAGGAATCAGCGTCAAAATTTATGATGAGAGGGAAGAAACTGACAAAAAAGCGTACGGCTTTTTGTTTGATGGAGGATTGGTGTCATACATAAAATTTCTCAATCGGGGCAAAGAAGTGAAAAATGAAATGCCTTTCTATGTGGAAAAGGCGGTGGAGGATAATATGGTGGAAATTGCCATGCAATATACTGATTCCTATAAGGAACACGTTTTTTCTTTTGCTAATAATATTTTTACCCCAGAAGGCGGAATGCATGAAATGGGATTCCGTACTGCACTTACTCGCGTGGTCAATGCTTATGCTAAGAAAGCTGGAATCTTGAAAGAAAAAGATGATAATTTTACTTCTGAGGATTTGCAAGAAGGATTGACCGCGGTGATTAGTGTGAAACTTCGCAATCCACAATTTGAAGGCCAAACAAAAGCGAAGTTAGGCAACAATGAAATGCGAGGCATAGTTTCTGGCGTGACCGCTGAAGCATTAGCGGAATATTTAGAAGCGCATCCAAATAATGCTAAGGCGATGATTTCGAAAATTATGCTCACTGCCAAAGCTAGAATTGCGGCGCGCGCCGCTAAAGATGCGGTGATTCGAAAAGGTGCTCTGGAAGGCATGACACTCCCAGGAAAATTAGCTGACTGTTCTATCCGTGATGCTTCGCAATCAGAATTGTATATTGTGGAGGGAGACTCTGCGGGTGGCTCGGCCAAGCAGGGGAGAGATCGAAGATTTCAAGCGATTTTGCCACTGCGAGGAAAATTGGTGAATGTGGAAAAAACAACGCTCGACAAGGTGGTAAAATCAGATACTTTAAAGCCAATCATCATTGCACTTGGCGCGGGGATTGGGGACAGTTTAGATATTGCTAAAACACGTTATCACCGAATTATCATCATGGCCGATGCCGACGTTGACGGTTCACATATTCGAACTCTGCTTTTGACGTTTTTCTATCGCTATTTTGAACCGCTTATCCGCGCCGGATATATCTACATCGCTCAACCACCGCTTTACCGAATTCAAAAAGGCAAAGAAGTGCAATATGCCTACACAGAAGAACAAAAAAATATTGCTGTGGATAAAATAATAAAAGCTTCAGCTGAGAAAGCGGATAAAAAAGGAAAAGCTGAAAAAAATACTGAGCCGGAAGTGGTGATGGAAACAGATATTGAATCTGGAGAAAGTGAAGTGGGGGAGAAAGTTTCTGGCATAAATTTGCAACGATACAAAGGTCTTGGAGAAATGAATCCAACGCAACTTTGGGAAACCACCATGGATCCTGCGACGCGTCTGATGCTTCAAGTGACAATTGAAGATGCCGAAGCTGCGGACAAAATGTTTGATGTTTTGATGGGCAGTGAAGTTGAACCACGCCGACGCTTTATCCAAACTCACGCTAAGAGTGTGAAGAATTTGGACGTGTAAAAAATGAATTTGGTGAAAATATCCTTAGAAAAATAGTTGCCTTGAATTGTTGGGGGGGGATGGTGGTAAAATTGGTATGTAAGGAATATATTACTTACATAAAATTTCTAATATAAAAATTATGCCTACAAGAAAAAGAGGAGATGATAACATTCGAAAGCTAACCAAAGTCGGTCTGCAATCAATCTCTGTCATATTGCCAATTGAAATGGTGCGAGAATTGGGGTGGCGAGAAAAGCAAAAAGTAGTAGTGAAAAGAATTGCTGGTGGGTTGGTGGTGAGGGATTGGAGGAATAAGAAATAGAAAATGATTAAAAATATTCCAAAACATGAGATGCCGAGAGAGAAGTTGGTGGAGAAGGGATCAACTAGCCTCAAGGATTATGAGTTGATGGCGATTTTGATTCGCACTGGCGTTTCAGGGAAAGATGTTTTGCAAGTTTCCAAGGAAATCTTGAAAAAGTTTCCGACCAAAAAATTATTAGCCTTGGACTTTGCAGAAATCTCGAAAATAAAAGGCATCGGCCCGGCCAAGGCGTGCCAGCTTTTAGCATCTTTTGAACTCACTAAGCGTGCTTTGGAAGTAGAGGACAACAATTTGCCAACCATCGCCTGTGCCAAAGACGCCGTGGCGCATTTGCAAGAACTCCGCACAGCCAAGAAAGAACATTTTGTGGCGCTCTATTTGAACGCGCGCAATCAGCTTTTGAGCAAAGAAACCATTTCCATCGGCACGCTCAACGCCAGCCTCATTCATCCGCGTGAAGTTTTCAAATCCGCCATTGATCACTTGGCGGCTTCGATTTTGATTGCTCATAATCATCCGTCCGGCGATTGTGAACCGTCGGATGATGATTTGGAAGTGACAAAAAGATTGAAAGAGGCTGGGAAAATTTTGGGCATTGATGTGGTGGATCATGTGATTGTGACGGGGAAGGGGTTCGCTAGTTTCAAGGAGAAGGGATTGCTAAATTAGTATACTAATGATACGATATCATTAGTATGAAGTTAATTCAAAAATAAACATTGTGACGAAAGGAGAAATAAAAAACTTTATTGATTCATTTACCAGTAAAAAAGAGCGTACATTGGTGATTGTTGATTATGGTAATGTAGAAAAGTGGAAAAATAGTCTTGGCTGGAAGGTTGGTATTAAGGAATTATCACAACTGTGTAAGAATTTTTCGACTGGTAAGAAATTTCTAAGAAGATTTTATTATGGGTCAGATTATGGTAGGAATGAAAAATCAGAAAAGCTAGTGGGGTGGTCACGATCAATTCTGGAAAAGGCGGATATGAACAATTTTGAAGTAATAACAAAGAGAGTCAAATATATCCACGACACAAGTAATATATCAGGATTCGAAAAGAAATGCGATCTTGATGTTGAAATGGCGATTGATCTAGTGAAAGAGCGGGATAATTATGATACGATAATATTATTTTCAGGTGACGGTGATTTGATGTATGCCGTGAAATATTTATGTGATGAATATAAAAAAGAGTGCTACGTATTTGGAGCTAGGAATCATGTAGGCAGAGAGGTTTTTGATATGAAATCAAGTGAATGTGTGGAGGATATCTTCTTTGTAGAAGACTTTGAATATCGCTTGAAAGATGCATATATTCCTCGACCGAGGTGGCGCTAAAATCAGAAAACCGCCTTACGGCGGTTGTCGATCAAAATGAGGTAAGCCTATTGCTTACATGTATATAGTAGGGCAATCCGTGATATTTGTCAATATCACCAAATTGTTTCCTACTACACATATATAATACTTCCAAAGTGCAAACAACTTTCAAAAAGTGATTCAAGCCTGGATATATTTTTTGTTTCAGGCTAAAAACCGGTTGGATTGGGCAAGAATGGGGAAAGGGGGTAGAATAGATGTGTGTATTATAGTAGAAATTGCAATATGGGTTTTTGGTGAAATTAGATAAATATTTTTATAAATTATGACAAACAGTAATCGAAAACAATTACACGAAAGGCTTTGGTCGGCGGCGGAACAGTTACGTGCTAATGGAAGCATGAAGCTTAATGAAATTTCTGAGCCGATTTTGGGTTTGATATTTTTGAAATTTGCTGATGTTAGATTTAAGCGGACGCAGGCAAATATTGTTGCTGATCGATCAGCAGTGCAATATTCTGGCAGTAGCCACAGACAGGCGCCCATAACCGCTGATACCTATAAAGCAAAGGGTGTTTTATATCTTCCAGAAATAGCTTCTTATTCGTATTTAATGAGTCTTCCGGAGAGTAAAAATATTGGGAAAGCTATCAATGACGCAATGAAAGAAATTGAAGCTAAAAATACAGATTTGGCGGGTGTATTACCTCAAGACTATACTTCCCTTCATAAAATTCCTGCTGAAAATAGCAAAATACTTATCACACTGCTCAAAAATTTCAATCAAATTCCAGATGATATCGAGGGCGATGCGTTTGGTGAAATATATGAATATTTTTTGGGTGAGTTTGCCAGGTCCGAAGGGGCGAAGGGTGGAGAATTTTTCACGCCACAATCTATTGTTAAATTGTTAGTTGAAATTATCGAACCCTATCATGGAAAAATTTTTGATCCCGCTTGCGGAAGCGGAGGGATGTTTGTGCAGTCGGCTAATTTTGTTGCATCACACTGCGAAAAGAAATCACAAGTAATGAACGAAGTGGCACTTTATGGTCAAGAAAAAGGTAGTAGTAATATTCGTACAGCCAAAATGAATTTGGCTATTCATGGTTTGTCAGGAAAAATCAATGAGGTGAATTCTTTTTATACTGATTCATTCAACAGTGTTGGAAAGTTTGATTTTGTGTTGGCTAATCCGCCTTTTAATGTCAAAGGCAAAGACAAGAATGGTCAAGTTGTGATTGATGCGGTCAAGATCAAAGAAGATCCGCGCTATTATCTCGGACTGCCGATTACAGGCAAAGGTGAAATTTCAAACGCCAATTATTTGTGGATGCAAATGTTTATGAGTGCTCTGGGTCCACAAGGGCGAGCGGGATTTGTTATGGCAAATTCGGCCAGCGATGCGGGCAATGCCGAGAAAGAAATTCGCAAAAAAATGATTGAAGCGGGAATGGTTGATTGTATAGTTTCAGTTGGCACGAATATGTTTATGAACGCCACGCTTTCTTGCACGCTGTGGTTTTTTGATAAAAGAAAATCTAACACGGAAAGAAAAAATAAAATTCTTTTTATCAACGCGCAAGATATTTTTACCCCGATTGATCGCGCGCATAGCGAATGGACTGAGGAACAAATTCAGGAAATTGCTGATATTGTTCGGCGTTATCGCGAAGAACCAAATGAGAAAAAATATAAAGATATTAAGGGTCGATGTAAGGTGGCAACGCTGGATGAAGTGCGCGCCAACGATTTTTCACTAAATCCTGGTCGTTATGTGGAAATCATCGAAAAAGAAATGAGCGATGTTGATTTTGACGCACGAATGAAAGAATTGATGGGAGAATTTACTAGTTTGACAGTCGAAGCACATACATTGGAAAAGAAAATTCAGGAAGATTGGAAAAGTATTTTATAAATTATTATGGCAAATTTTCAGAAAGTAAAACTTAAAGACGTAACCACTAAAATTGGCAGTGGCGCTACTCCGCGTGGTGGGAAAGATTCGTATCACAAAGGAGGCATACCATTAATACGTAGTTTAAACGTATATGATCTGAGCTTTGATTATAGTAATCTCGCCTTTATTGATGAAGTTCAAGCTAAAAAATTAGAAAATGTTGCTATTGAAAAAGATGATGTTTTGTTAAATATAACGGGAGCATCTGTTTGCAGATGCACTTCTGTTCCTAAAAATCTTGTTCCAGCAAGGGTAAATCAACACGTTTCTATTATAAGGGCTGATAAAAAAAATCTTTTGGGTGGCTATCTTAAGTATGTTTTAGTAAGTCCTGTATATAAAAGAGAGCTTTATGGGTTAGCCAGAACAGGGGCTACACGCGAGGCTTTGACAAAAATTGATATTGAAAAATTTGAGGTTAGATTGCCCAACTTTCAAACCCAAGCTCGCATTTTCTCAGTCCTTTCTAACTATGATGATTTAATCGAAAACAACGAAAAGCGCATCAAGGCATTAGAAGAAATGGCGCAACTTCTTTATACGGAATGGTTTGTGAGATTTAAATTTCCCGGGCATAAAAAAGTTAAAATGGTTGATAGCGGCACGGAATATGGAATGATCCCAGAAGAGTGGGAGATCGGAAGTATTAGTCTGCTTGCAAATGTAATTTCGGGTTTTCCATTTAAGGGTTCAACGTATCAAGACAGCGGAAAATATAAAATAGTTACAATTAAAAATGTTCATGATGGAAAGTTTGTCTTAAATTTCGATTCGTTTATTGATGAATTACCCTCAAAACTATCAGCAACTTGCATTTTAAAAAGGGGCGATGTCTTACTTTCATTGACTGGAAATGTGGGGCGCATTTGCGTTGTATATGGTCAGAATCATGTATTAAACCAGCGAGTTGCAAAACTAGATCCGATAGAAAAAAACAGAAGAGAATACATCTATTCGTTATTTAGGCAAAAAAGATTTCAACAAAAATTGGAAGCAATGTCTAATGGTGCTGCACAGCAAAATTTGAGTCCAATCCAAGTTAAAGATATCAAAGTCGTTATTCCAAAATCTGAAATTCTTGATGAATTTAGCCGACTTGTGGGAAAATATTTTGATCTGTTATTATCTTTGCAGGAAGAGAATCAAAACTTATCCAAAACCCGCGACCTTTTAATTCTCCAGCTGGTCACTGGGAAAAGAGAATTGAAATAAAATTATGAAAATTACAGAAATTGAAATTAAAAAGTTTAGGAATTTGGCAGATATAAGTATTCTTTTTGCAAATAGATTGAACGCAATTGCGGGTCAAAATGGAACAAGCAAAACTTCTATTTTGGGATTAATAGGACATATCTTCACATTTGATAAAGAAATTAAAACTCTTTCTGGCAAAAATTTTTATACAAACTTTTCAGAAATTTTTAGATTTGCGTATCCAGATTTTGATAAATCAGGAGAGCATATTTGGAATACAAAGTTTGATACAAAAAAAGATGTTCCAGCAATATCTTATGATAGAAAAGAAGCTGGGAAAAAAGATACTATACGAGTGCGTGTAGGTAAAAGTGAAAAAGGAAGTGGTAAAATTAAATTTCCTGTGATTTATCTTGGGATGGGCAGATTATTTCCATTAACTCTCGAAAGTGAAATTAAGTGTAATGACTCAATTTTATCAGAAAAAGAGATTAAGGAATTTATTGACTTACATAATGAAATATTACTGATAATTGATGAGAAAATAGTTCCAGAGTCTATTACAGCTTTAAATAAAAGTTTTTATGCACCAAAAACAGAACTATATAATCATCTTGGTAATTCTGCTGGTCAGGATAATATTGGACAAATAATAACGGCATTAATTTCCTTTAAGCGACTACAAACGAGTCAGGGCGATAATTATAAAGGGGGAATTTTATTGATTGATGAATTGGACGCAAGTTTATTTCCCGCTGCACAGATGAAATTGATTGAAAAATTAGATAAAAAAGCACAAGAATTAAATTTGCAGATATTTTTTACCACACATTCTCTAGAGGTTTTATCTGAAACATCAAAAAAACAAAACTCCAAGGTTATTTATTTAGATAAGAATTGTGGTAAAATTTTACCAAAGTATGATCTGGACATCGATGAATTAAAAAAGGATTTATTAGTTCTCGGGCCGGATGCTTTAAAAGAAATTAGAAGAAAAAAGTTTGTGTATTGTGAGGATGAAGAAGCAGTTGATATGTTAAAAAATATTCTACCAAAAGAGGTTAAGGATAATATAGAAATATTTCCAACAAAATTAGGCAAAGACCAATTGAAAGATATTGCAAGGAAAAAAATACCAGACTTTAAAAAATCGCTGATTGTTCTAGATGGCGATACGACTACCGGAAGAATTAGTAATGTTATTTGTTTGCCTGGAAATTTCGGTCCTGATAGATTGATTTATGATTTTCTTAAATTACTGGATGCTAGTATATTTGGACAAATTAAAGATGGATATACGAAGCAATTTTGTTTTCGAGAAATTAATACATTAGATAGTTCGGGTGATGATGTGAGAACGAGAGATAAATTAAAAAGATGGTACAAAGAGCAAAGGAAAAATTGGGGAAGATCTAGTTCTAGGGTATGGAAGCTTTGGATGGATCAAAACGAAGAAATTGCAAGCGTATTTAAAGAAGAATTTAAAAAGTCTATTTAGCATATGAATCAATTCAACGAAGATAATTTAGTCGAAAAAACCGTCATCAAATTCATCAAAGAAATTTGGGATGATAAATCTTGTCATATCAACGCCTATAAAGACGAAGATGATTTGAAATTGGGGCGAGATCATCGTGGGGAAGTGGTATTGAAAAAACATCTGTTGCCGGCATTGCAAAAAATAAATCCTACCTTGCCAGAAGATGCACTCATACAAGCAATGGACGCCATCACTCGTGACCGATCAAATCTGAGTTTAGTCAAAGCCAATCAAGAAGTATATAAACTTTTGCAAGGCGGAGTGAATGTGAGTGTCGCGCGTGAAAATGGTGAGGCAGAAACTGAACGCGTGCGTTTTTTTGATTTTGAAAATGTAGAAAATAATAATTTTTTGGCAGTTTCTCAATTATGGGTGGTAGGAGAAATGTATACCCGCCGACCGGACGTCGTGTTGTTTGTAAATGGTATCCCGCTTATTTTATTGGAACTTAAGGCTTCGCATAAAAGCCTTGTGGATGCGCATCATGACAATATCCGAGACTACAAAGACACCATCCCAAAACTTTTTTGGTACAATATGGGAATCATTATTTCCAATGGCATTGAAAATAAATTTGGATCACTGACCGCGCCATTTGAATTTTTTAATGAATGGAAAAAAGCTGAAAACGAAGAAGAAAAACCCAAAACGGATCTAGCAAATATTCTTCGGGGAATATGCGACAAAAAAAGAATGTTGGACATTTTTGAAAATTATATTTTATTTGATGAGTCAAAAGCAGAGGCTAAAAAAATTGTTCCGCGCTATTTTCAATTTTTTGGAGTGAATCGAGCCTTTGCCAATGTGGTAAATCGCAAAAAACTGGATGGAAAGTTGGGTGTTTTTTGGCATACTCAAGGTTCGGGAAAATCATATTCTATGATTTGGCTTTCACAAAAAGTTTTTCGCAAAATGACTGGCAATTTTACTTTTGTAATTGTGACTGATAGAACGCAACTGGATGGACAGGCCTATGCAAATTTTGCAAATGCCGGAGTAATTCATGAAGCTGAGGTGCATGCAGATTCTATTGATGGACTGAAAAATTTGTTGAGAGAAGATCATCGTCAAATTTTTACCACTATTCAAAAATTTCAAGAAATTTCTGGCAGTATTTCGGAGCGGGAAGATATTATTGTGATGACTGATGAAGCACATCGCAGTCAATATGATATGTGGGCACTTAATATGCGAAAAGCCCTGCCCAAGGCTTCCTTTATCGGTTTTACTGGCACGCCACTTATGGCAGAGGGAGAAGCTGAAACTGTCAAAACTTTTGGTGATTATGTTTCAGTTTATAATTTTGGTCAATCAGTAGCTGACGGAGCAACTGTTCCGCTTTATTATGAAAATCGAGTGCCAAGACTCAAGAATGTTAATGAGAATTTGGAAGAACAACTGGGGCAATTAATGGATCGTTATGAAATTGATGATGAAGCAGAAGAAAAAATCGAAAAAGAATTTTCAACTTTTTATGAAATTATTACTCGTGAAGATCGTTTAGATACTATCGCGCGAGACATTGTAGAACATTATGTGGGGCGAGGATACAATGGAAAGGCGATGGTAATTTCTATTGATAAGAAAACTACTTTTCGCATGTATGATAAAGTGAAAAAAGAATGGGATCGCTATATTGCCAAATTACGGATGGATATGGCACGTGCTACAGATGAGCGTGAGAAAGAAAATATTTTGCTAAAATTGGAGCAACATGAAAATGTTGATATGGCAGTGATGGTAAGTTTAGGAGACAATCAAAATGAAATTGCTGATATGGAAGAATTTGAAATTGATGTGAAGCCAATCAGAGAAAGAATTCTGAAAAAAACTTCAAAGGATGGCAAGGTAATATCGCTGGAGGACGAATTTAAAGATGCAAATAGTAATTTGAGAATCGTTTTTGTTTGCGCTATGTGGCTCACTGGTTTTGATGTGCCAAATCTGTCAACTTTATATCTAGATAAACCACTCAAAAATCATACTCTAATGCAAACTATTGCACGTGCTAATCGTGTCGCTGATGAAGGGAAAAAGAATGGACTGATCGTGGATTATATTGGAGTATTCAAAAATATCGAACGAGCCTTGGCGCTTTATGCGGCTAATGGAGTGGATGAAGATGATATTATAAAAAGTAAAGATGAATTACTAAATGATTTGAAAAATACGCTTTCTGTTGTGGGAGAATTTTTGCGGGTTGATCAAATGGAAATCAATTCATTACTTCAAGCCCCTAGCGAGCAAAAAATATTATTATTAGAAAAATATGTTAATACCATAATTGAAGTTCAAGAAAAGAAAAAGAAATTTTTGAATCTTGCTAGTGATTTGCAAAGTGCTTATCGTAGTGTTTTGCCTAATCCAGAAGCTGAAAATTATATAAGAGAGGTGACCGCTGTTCGAGTATTGGCTTCACGAATTCGCGATGTTGGCTCGCAGAGTTTTGATACTTCTCAAGTGAAGAAAGATCTGGAGGATTTATTGGATAAGTCGATTCAAACCGGAGAATATACCATTTCAGCGCACAAAAAAATAAAAGACCTGAGCGCGTTAGATGCTGACGCCTTGCATACTTTTTTTGCGGGATTGGAAAATAAAAACACTCAAGTGGAGGCTATGAGCGCGGAATTAGAAAGTAAAATAGCAGAAATGATAAAGAAAAATAAAAAGCGGTCAAGATTTATGGAACGGCTAGTGGCTCTTTTGCAAGAATATAATACGGGTGCACATGACGTTGATCAACTCTTTGATGATCTTGTCGCACTAGCAAAAGATTTGAGCGAAGAAGAACAGCGATCGGTAAAAGAAAATTTGAGCGAGGATGAGTTGGCAATCTTTGATTTACTGGTGAAAGAAAATCTCAATCCAGATGAGGTCGCGATCATTAAAGGGACAACGCATGATTTGTTAGAAAATCTGAAACCACTACTTGTACCACACTGGAGAGATTTTGAAGCTAACCGTGCTGGAGTAAAGATTGCTATTTCGGATCTTCTATTTACTAAATTACCAGAGCCAACCTATACAGAAGAAGAATGTGAGAAAAAAGGTTTTGAAATTTATAATTTTGTCTATGAGCATTATCAAGATGCGAGAGTGCTTATTGAAGTAGGCAATAGGATTTAATTACTTAATATATTACTTACATAAAATTTTTGTTCAGTAACATGTTAAGTAACACTTTTCAGAAAGTGGAAGACAGAAGTTATCCACAGTTTAAAAGTTGCTAAAAATGGATAAGATGGTATAATATCACTATGATAAAAAAATACAGATATGAAAAACAGTAAAAAGAATAACCATAATTCCGGTGAAATAATTATCTACGAAGGCGCGGATGGGGCGCCTAATATTGATGTGCGTGTTGAGGGTGAAACCGTTTGGCTTACTATTGATCAAATATCGAAACTTTTCAACAAGAGCCGTTCTACGGTTAACGAGCATATTTTGAATATTTATGCCGAAAAAGAGCTAAGTGAATCTGAATCTGTGAGAAAAATCGGAAATTCCGATTTTTCTACCAAACCGACCAATTTTTATAATCTGGACGTTATTATTTCTGTCGGTTATCGCGTGAAATCCATACAAGGCACAAAGTTTCGTCAATGGGCAACAGCAAGACTTCGTGAATACCTTATCCAAGGATTCACGATGAATCAAGGGGGTCAGGTACCTTTTCAAGATTTAGAAAATAACTTTTGTTCAGTAACTCGTTCAGTAACACTTTCTTAAATTATACACATCGGACTATCTTACTTTCTTCCGCCAGAGGCGAGACAAGCAAGAAAGGTAAAATTGAGAGGTAAGTAATTGATTACGTAATACATTATGTACCTAATAAATTTATTGTGGCAAAACCAAAAATAGTGTATAATAAAAGCAGATATAAACATTCACCCTGTTAAATATTTTGCATTAGCAAAATAAAAATGTAAACATTTTTTATTTAACAGGGAAAAAACAGAAAGGAGGTGGAATTATGAACGGAGTACAAACCTGGGGAGAAGCGATTACAATTTCCCTTATCACACTCGGACAAAGACTAATTGAGTTTTTACCTATTTTGATTGGAGCGCTACTCGTACTTTTAGCTGGTTGGATTATTGCCATTGCAATTGGAAAACTAGCCGAGAAATTTATGAAAGCTCTGCGCGTTGACAAGGCAGCTGAAAAAATTGGTCTTAGCAGTAGAATTTATGGCAGTGATATCCATCTGACAATTTCCGCTTTTTTTGGCGGATTGATTAAATGGTTTTTGGTTCTAGTGTTTCTAATGGCAGCGGCTGATATTTTGAAACTTAACCAAGTGACAGATTTTCTAAATAGCATCTTGCTCTACATTCCAAATGTAATAGTGGCTGTGTTTATTTTAGGCGCAGTAATTCTTTTAGGAAATTTTGTTTACACAGTTGTTAAGGGAAGCACGCGTGCAGCGGGAATTATGTCAGCTACACTTTTAGCGACAATTTCCAAATGGTCAATCGTGATTTTTGGAATTTTCGCGGCTTTCATCCAATTGGGAATAGCCCCATCACTCGTGAGTACGATTTTTATCGGAATAGTAGCGATGTTGGCTTTGGCTGGAGGTCTAGCCTTTGGTCTTGGTGGTAAAGAGGAAGCAGCTTTAATGCTTAAAAAACTGCGAGAAGAAATTACCGAACATCATAGATAGATTTGAATTTTTCCAAGTCTATTTTTTCGAGAAACAATCCTTATTTTAGGGTTGTTTCTTTGATTTCTGACTTGTCCACAGGTTGCGATTAAAAAAGCCTTGACAAGTATCGCGAGGATTGCTAGAATGACTTTACGTGTAAATTAGCAGTCGCTCGAGTTTAAAAATTAAATTTTTAGGGGAAATCCTTAATGATAGTTTCAAAACAATTTATTAAAAAGAAAAGCGGGTGATTCTTAATTTTAGCTTTGGTTAAAATGTCCCGCTCGCGAAGCGGTTTTTTGTTTCTTAAAATTTAATTGGCGCTGAAATCATTTCTACAAATAAAATTGTGTAAATTATTTTCCGCATCAGTTAAAGAACCTTAACAATTTATAGGTCTTAATCATAACGAATTAATTTCTAGCAACCTGGCGGAAAAGGAATTGATGTTAATGATTAGTCACTCAATATTTTTTAAGCAATAAAAATGTTGAGTTTTGTAGGTAAAAAAATGCAATAAGTAAGAGTTTAAATAAGTTAGCAAATTATTTGGTAATTGCTAACTGCTAATCCGTTCCGATGCAAATCGGGACAAAAAATTAAGAGCGGTAATACTAATGCATATGGTGAATGCCTTGACTCATACTAGCGATGAAGGGCGTAGCAGTCTGCGATAAGCTTCGGGGAGGTGACTAGCAACCTTTGATCCGGAGATTTCCGAATGGGATAACCCAACCCATTCTTCACTTCGTTCAGAATGTAATTTTCAATTTACAATTTTCAAATAAATTCTAATTTCTAATTTTAAAATTTAGAAATTAAAACATTAAAAATTGTTTAAAAATTAAAAATTTTAAAATTAAAAATTTGCAAAGTTTATTTTAATAGCAAAATTTCTGAATAAAGTGAAGAATGGGTTAATATTAACTGAATTCATAGGTTGATATGGCGCACCCGGCGAACTGAAACATCTTATTAGCCGGAGGAAAAGAAATCAATTGAGATTCCCCAAGTAGTGGCGAGCGAACGGGGAATAGTCTAAACCATCCTAATTTATTACGATGGGGTTGCGAGGTAATTTTACTCGTTTAATCGGGGTAGAATTATATTTATTAACAAAACGTCTCTGGAAAGAGCGGCCATAGAAAGTGAAAGCCTTGTATGTGAAAATATAATATAATCTACGTAATTATTCTCAAGTAGGGCGGGACCGGTGAAATCCCGTCTGAATCCGGGGCCACTATAGCTCCAAGACTAAATATAGTATGAGATCGATAGCGAACGAGTACCGTGAGGGAAAGGTGAAAAGTATCCCGATGAGGGAGATGAAATAGTATCTGAAACCATATGCTAACAAAGAGTCAGAG
>DCUU01000059.1 GCA_002328565.1 Candidatus Moranbacteria bacterium UBA2206 | reverse complement strand
GTTGCAATTGATTGTTGAAGATAGGTAAATCTAACTTGCCTAATTTCTGAATAAGTAGTAATATGGTGGTAGCGAATACAATTGAATATATAATTTAAGAAATTTTGATCTGCGCTGTGAACATCAATAGGTGATTCGGAAATATTGGTTGCCCAAGAAAGCGCAGGGAGTGAAATGGCAAAACCGGCTTAAATTAATTAGCAAGAATTCCTTGTTGATTAATTTCAGTTGGTTTTTATTATTACTAAAAAATATGAAAATGAAAGAATGTTGGCAAGAATTTGCGAAATTTTACAAAAAAAGCTTTGAGGTTAATGCTTTTCCTGTTACGGTGGCGATTTCAAGTTTGGCCCTGTTTTTACTTAGCCAGCATAATTTTCTTTTTTTTCATGTGCTTATCGAGGTGTTTACAATTGTCATAGCCTTTAGCATATTTGTTATCGCTTGGTCGTCTCGCCGGTATACCGATAATAATTTTTTGTTAATCTTAGGAATCGGATATTTTTTTGTCGGAGTTTCGGATTTGATTCACACGTTGAGTTATGATGGTATGCCGATATTTTTGAATTATTCAACTGATCTGCCGACTCAACTATGGATATTGGCCAGATATTTTGAGGCGCTTACATTCTTGGGAGCGCTTCTATTTTTAAAAAAAGATTATGGGGGCAAACCGAGAATTCCAACTGGCAAAGCTGACTTAATCTTCACCTCCTATCTTGCTGTTTTTTCTTTGGCGATGTTGGCAATTTTTTATTGGAAAATTTTCCCTCCAACATATATCGAAGGAATAGGCCTCACATCGTTCAAGAAAAACAGCGAATACCTCATTTCTTATATTTTTTTAATATCTATCGGACTGGTTTTTTGGAAAAGTAATAGGCTTGACTCTAAGATGGCAAATTTTCTTTCCTTTGCTCTTATGATTAAGATAGCTTCTGAGCTTCTATTTTCCTACTATGTTGGTGTTTTTGATTTTTTTAATATACTTGGACACTTGCTGAAATTTATTTCTTTCGCACTTTTGTACAAGGCTGTTTTAGAAATTGGACTTATGGATCCATACCGCTTTCTTTTTTTTGATTTGAAAAAAAGCCAGGAAAACTATCGCGAAACACAAAAAGAATTGCGAAAAAAAATCGAGGAAAATTTGATTGAAGCCTATAAGCATTTGGGAATTGCTAATCGAAAAATATCGCTTCTTTTGGAAATGGAAGATCACTCACGAGATAAAAAGAATAGGGATAAGGTTATAGAATATATAGTTAGTTTAGCTAAGGCCACTTCTCATGCAAAAACATCTCTACTCTACCGTTATGAGGGTAATAGCTTTTTTTCTTTGATTATGGGAGTGGGATATAGTGAGGTAGATTTGAAAAAAATCAAAGGTATCTATCTATCTCAAGCGGTTTTTTTGAAAAATCTTATGAAAGAAAAAAAACGCATAAGTTCGCCGTGTGATTCTTTTAAGCCGAATTATTTGAGCCGAGGAGAGGAGATAAATCATTTTGTCGCTCTGCCGATATTGAAAGAAAAATATTGCGCCGGGTTTTTGTTTTTGGGTTTTGAAAATTCCACCGTCATAGACAATCAGGAATTAGAGTTTCTGGATATTTTTTCAATGCACGCCTCATCGGCGCTTTCTCGGTTGAATGTTCTGCGAGCGATTAATAAAAAATAAAATAAACTAAAACCATCCCAAGTGCTCGGGATGGTTTTTTAGTGGAACTTTTGGAAATTATTTATTCCTCAGTTTCAGTTTCTATCGAATCAGTTTTAGCTGGAAAAGCAGAGCGAAGCTCAGTCTTGGCGCCCTCGACGGTTTTCTTGAAAGTTTCAAGAATTTTTTGCATTTCAGTTTTCTTGGCATCTTTCAATGTTTTTATTTCGGCGTTGAATTCTTCGCGATTTCGTTCTCTGTTACTGAATGTTTCGCGGGCTTGTTTCATCTGCGTGCGATATGATTCGCGAATTGTTTTGGCATCTTTGCCGGCAGAGCAATCAGATTGAACTTGACTAGTGATTGAAGCAACCGCATTGTTATAGGTAGCTATTTGTGCGTCAATTTCTGATTTCCTCTCATTATTTTGAGTTTGAATTTCAGCGCGAAGTTGTGTGAGAATTGCATCTACGGCATCATTTTTGTTTTTCACTGCCGTTTGCACAGTTGCAATGAATTTTGCCACAGCCGCTTTTTGCTCATCAGTTTGAGCTTTGCTTTGCAATTTTTCCCAATTGCCTGTTTTTGTCGCTTCCCATTTAGTTCGACGCTCAGTTCTTTTGGTAGTTCTTTGCGCGACGCGCTCATTGATATTGGTTTGAGTCTCAGTTCTTTTTTGCGTTAGCTTAGCAATTCTTTCGGTGAGTCTGTTTTGAATTTGTTCGGCTTGTTTAGTGAGCATAGCGCAAGTTTTTTCAGTCCTATTCTCTTGGATCTCTTCTTTTTTGGCGTCTCGAGCTTCTTGTATCTCAGCTTTTTTAGCATCTCGAGCTTCTTGCGAAGGAGCGTTTCCTATAGCCAAGGAAACTGAAGGAAAAACAAAGGTGATTGTGAGAAAAGCAACCAAAGAAATTTTTGCTATTTTTTTATAATTCATTGTCGTTGTATAAATTGTTAATTTGATCAATGTCTCCTTCATCAGAAAGCGCTAGATCGATATCAGCAAATTCTGAGTCGAGATCATTGTCTGACAAAACTTCATTTATTGTCGCGTTAATTGATGCATCAATTTCTTTGTCGCCAATCACCGCAGTGGCAGTGACGTTTTGAGTTTCATTGACAACGCTCGCTTCTTGTTTGTTTGCAATTTTCTCCGGAGTGTTTTTGTTAGAATTAAAAATGATAATTCCAACAATTAAAAACACAAAAATTCCAAAGACGGGGATGATTATTTTTGATTTTTGATTCATTTGCACTTTTAAATAAGATTTATATCTTTTTGCAAGATATAGCTTATTATAATTATGATTATTTATTTTTGTCACTTAGTCTTGTTTATACTATATCATACTTATTATAATTTTCAAAATATCAAATAACTCTAGGGCTTTATATAAAGCAAAAAAAGCCAAGCAAGCAAACAATCTTGACAAAAGTGTGAAAATATGCTAGAATTATAGGTTATATAAAATAAGAAACTAATCATTAAGTATAAAATTATGAACATGTCTGGATTTATTATCGCTGTGATTTCTATCGTTCTTGCTTTTGGAATTATCTATAAACTTGAAACGATGGAAAAATAATATTATAAAAAATAATATCACTAAACAGGCTCAGTGCCTGTTTTTTTGTTTCTAATTTTCTTCAAAAAGTTATCCACACCTAACAAGATTTTTTTTGGATTGTGTGATATAATTTAATCGTGGAATTATATATAAAAATATTCCTTAAAGAATCTTAAAACAAAGATAAATTTTTATCTTATTTTTGGCTAAATCTTGACCCCCTCGCCCGTACTCGGGAGAGGAGGAAATATGAAAAAATTAAAAATTAACTTTACAATATTATGAAACAAAAAATCCAAACCAAGTTAAACAAAATCAAGAACAAACTTTTTTCTACCAGAAAAATGAAAGTTGTTTCTGCGGGAATTTTTCTTTTGGTAGGAAGCGCGGTTTTCTTTTCGGCTAACTATTTTGC
>DCUU01000013.1:426-5672 GCA_002328565.1 Candidatus Moranbacteria bacterium UBA2206 | reverse complement strand
CCGGCTATGGCAAAGCCACCCTGGCCACCCTGCAAAACCTGATCGACGCCGAAAACAGCGACCTGTTCGACGTGCTCAAATACGTCGCCAATGCCGAGCCACCCATCCCGCGCGAAGTACGCGTCGCCCATTCCCAGCCGCGCATCTTCAAAACCCTCAACCCGCACGAAAAAGAATTCATCGAATTTGTGCTCTCACAGTACATCAGCGACGGCGTGGAGGAACTCTCGGTGGAGAAACTGCCGGAGCTGCTGAAACTCAAGTACTTCACCCTGCCGGATGCCATCCGGATGCTGGGCAGTGTCGAGGGGATCCGGGAGTTGTTTATTGGGTTTCAGAAGGAATTGTATGTGGGGAGGGGCGGGTAGGAGAATATCTGTTTAAGATGATTCAGGTCGTCGTTTTTTTTAAATTCTCAACTATTTAGAAAATATCTTGATCCATTATTAAGCTGGTAGAAAAATTCAAAAGATACTGCTACATAAATATCAAATATCTACCTAATATATACTTCGTTGAGTTGGTAGGAGAGTAACTAATGAAAATAATTCGAGAAGCAAGTTTTGAAGAGGTTCAAAAACATCTTGATTATCTGGGTAGTTTTAACAAAGAAGACACAAAAAATAATATTGAACCACATAAATATTTTTACTTAGTTGAACTTGTAAAAGAAGAATTTTTAAATAATGTTTTTCTTTCAAACAATGAGGTTCGACACATTGTACCTGAAAATAGTGATCGAAAATTAGGTGTCGTAGCAGGTAATGCAAAACGAAACCTTGAAGAAGGTAAAAACTTAGGAGAAGGGTGTTGGAAATTAACCAGGATAATAGCCAAGACCGAAGATTGGATTAGAAGTAAAAGTGCTCTTGCGCCAATCGTTTTGAGAGATCTAAAAGAGACCGAATTGGAAATATCGGGAGCATTCAAGTACATACATGATGGATGTCATAGATCTTTGGGATATGCGATGAAAATCCTAGGTGGTGAAATAAAATATAAGAAAATAAATGCTTATTTGGCAACCAACTTTGAAGAGAAGATTAATCCAAAGGGATTAGGCTTTGCAATAGTGGCTGACCTTTGGTTGTGGGGAGCTATGGCTTTTTTCACTCCAACATTATTTTCTATAACTTCAGATTGGAAATGGTTTTTCTCTGTAACAGGTTTGATTCTAGTATTAATAAGTTTTGCTGGGGCTTTACTTGAAGTCGAAAACTATGTAAACAGAGAAGTTTGGGGTTATTGGGGTGTAAGTCTTCTTTTTCTAGTTCCATCGATTTTGTTGTTTATTCTAATTCTGCAGCAGATAGTTTCAGAAAATTTTTTGGTTGCTTCTAAAATAATCGCGATGATATTACTAACTATTGGCGGTCCAATGTTTTTTCAAGGTGTTCCTTACCTTTTTGATTGGAAGAAATCAACACAAAAAGGCATCTTTATTCAACCTGAACAAAAGAAGAAAGCAAACTTTGAAATTATTGGCAATATCCTTGTTGCATTATTTTCTTTAGTAACAGCGATTGTAGCCTTGATAAGAGCGTTTCTTTGATGAATTTCTTTATAAAGGAGAGTATTAATGCCTTGGGATTTTGAGCGAGTAATAGTGGATGGGGTTGAATATATAGAAGCTTTTCATACAGATAACCCTGACGACAGATTTCAAGTATATAAATTCCTACCAAGTCAGCAGATAATCGAATTTTATCCAAAAGCTTCTGATGGTTTTCCTATTACGAAAATCACATTAGAAGGGTTCATTTATCTTCCAGGCGAATTTTCTGAAGCTGGTTATATTAGAGGGGTGAGTTATTATTTATCATCCAAACTTCGTGAAAAAAACGTGATTTCATTGATGATTTCAAAAACTCAAGAAGATTCGATTCGGAAAGTTAAAAATAAAGATGAGTACCAAATGGTACTCAACTATTCGAGCTTTCAAAAAATCAGAAGGTCACAAGTCAATATCGCATCTACAGCCAAAAAAGATAGAAGAGCTTCAATAGATTACTATTTTAATAACATCTTTCCGAATCATTATGAGAAAAAATTAATATCTGGATCAACTCGTAGTTCTAGATTGATTAGTCTACTTGAAGAAAGTGTCATTGAATATCTAAATCCTGCACAGGTAAAAAAAATCTTAGACTTTGTAGAAACTTTATTAAAGACAAGATACAAATCCACATCTAGCCGTTGGAAATTGTTCGGTGCAGCAAAAATCAAAGTGGATGAGGTAGCATTGAATGAAGTGATTTTAATTTTTGAGAAATTAATAGAAGAAAGTCCACCTGAATCCAAATGGGGGGATTTTCTAAAAAAGAACTTATTTCTGGTTGAGTCAAAATATATAAAATTAATTTCAGAGTTGAATGTAGTGTTAGCCGGAAGCAGAAATGTTGATTTTGGATTAATTGATTCTCAAGGTTATTTAGATTTGTTCGAGATAAAAAAACCAAACACTAAGTTACTAGCTGGATCAACCGACCGTGGAAATTATTATTGGAATTCAGAAGCCATAAAAGCCATTACACAAGCTGAAAAATATCTATATAACGCCGAGCGTAAAGCGCCAGAGCTGAAAGAAGATATAACTCGAGAGCTTGATATTAATGTAAAAGTTGTCCGACCCAGAGCAGTAGTAATCATGGGTCACAGTAATCAATTGGATAATGAAAAAAAGCGAGAAGATTTTCGTATCTTAAGAATGTCTTTGAAAAACGTTGAAATTGTGCTTTATGATGAATTACTTGAACGTTTGAAAAATCAAAGGAAAAAGATTTATATTGAGAATCTTAATTTGGAATAGGGAAAAATGCAATTCATAAGCTAGCATTAAATTCTATAAAATAATTCTTTTGGTAATTTAGTTATTGTATGTGCAATTTACAACCATTTTTTAGTTCAAATAAAGAGGATAAATGATATTCACGCCAGATAATATTGAATTAAGTCTTTCCTGGAGATTTTTTGGTAAAAGGTATTTAAAATCTAGCGATTTTATTTCATTATGCGATTTGGTTGGATTAAAAAGTGTTTCCGACGATGAATTAGAGGAATATGAAAAAAACAAATTACTGTTCCCAGCAGCTAGAATCATTATGCCAGATGATTACGCATTTGGTTTTTGGGAGTCTCAACATACAAGCAAAAGAGTTTTTATTTTTGATGACAAATATATAGAATTTAATGATCTTGATTGGGCATTAAGATTTCCTAATCATAATGAAACACCTAAAAATTATTTACATCCAATTGATAATAATTGGGGGTTAGAAGGGTTGCAAAAACCTTCAGAAAATGAATTTGTCCCATGGGATAATTTTTATATCCAAGTGAAAATTGACAACAACACATTTAAAGAACCATCAGCTACACACTATTATCATTATTGGCAAATTTATGAATTGTTTGAAGCAAGAAAATTATTTAGGAAAATGTACAAAGACAATAATTATCTGGTTCAATTTCGGGAGTTCAATCACAGTAATAGTGAAGATTTGAATCATTTATTTGACGCATTATCATTTTTTCAAACAAATTTTATTTATTATCAAAAAGAATTTCTGCGTGAGCGTACACCAAATGATGATGGAATAATAATTTTAGATAAACCTGAACAAAAAAGATTTTCTAATTGTATAAAATTATTTGCTCTTGAAACAATAAATCGTTTCAAATTAAGTGATGAACAATTATTTCTGTTTCTTAGAAAAATAATGGAATTATATTCATGCTATGAGAATTCAGAAAGAACAAAACTCTCTCATACATTAAAAAAGGATATCTGGAATTTAACAGAATTTATTCAATATGTGACTGGAATGGACACACTCGAAATTTCAAAGCGTGCTGGGAGGATAAGCATATTCTTGAAAGATTATTTAGAATTGCTTTTTCCGAATAGAAGATTACAGGCTCGTGAAGAATCAACGAATTTCATAAATCATTACATCAAAGAATATAATAAAATTTGTACAACTATGAAAATTAATGAAATTGACATTGAAAATTTCTTTAATTACTCAGAAATTGTGAATATTTCATGGTTTGAATATGTAATTACTGAATTAAACAAAGAATTTCATAAATTTTCTTCTTGGCACCATACAATCACTTTTATTTACTTAAAAATGCTTGCTTCATTACCAGAAACGTTGATGAGAATAATAATTCAAGATAAAAGTGACGATCAAACAAAACAAAAATTAGAGAATAATCCAAAGGCTGGAATGGGGAAGTTAATAGAATTTATTTTTTGTGATTCAAAATCAAATATTTTACATTTTTATAATAAATATCCTTTTTGGAACGCTAAAAATAAAAGACAGTTTCTAACTAATTTATCAAAATACAATAATAAAATAACAATGATTAATTCAGAATTTGAATTTATTGGAGCAAATTTAGCTCTAGCGACTTTAATCAGAAATTTTTCAAGTCACTTAGTATTAGATGATCCAAATTTATTGCAAGGGCAATATGTTTTTTGTATAAGATCCTTAATTAATTCGATTTGCGCAATTTGGGTTCAATGTACTAATAATAATTGGGGTTATAAATCAGAACTGGATCAAAAACAATCTCAAATCACACCCAGGGAAAACTTCACGCTAACCAAAACAGAAATTCTAAAACTTGTTACATATTGCAAAAATAAACTAAATTTCAACGACCTCGTCCAAGCCGAAGCGTACGGTTACCAAAATCTACCACTGTGCATCATCGATGCGGTATTTTCCATAGGCGTTCGCTACACATCCACCGAAAACACAGTCAAACGGTTTTGTAATCATTTTGACGTCACGCGTTTGCGAGAAAAAGACCTGGATCCCCAATCCGAACAACTCTCTGTATCCTCATTTATCCAATTTCATGAAGGTTTCACTTTTCAGGAAATGGCGGAGAAGATTTACCAGAACAAACAACGCACCTCCACCCGCAATGGTATCCTGAAAGCAGAAGCAGCTTATCGATTTGCCAGTGTGGTCCAGAAATTTGACGTGGAGTACTTACAGGATGTCGAGAAAATTTTGGGGAATGAGAAATTTGAAGCAGAAATCGCCAGAATCCCGGGGCAGGGAAGCGGTCTCTCCACCCGTTATTTCTACATGCTGGCTGGCGATGAAAACTTCATCAAACCGGATCGCATGATTCGAAGGTTTATCCAGGCAGCCATCAGCCGGGAGTTGAGCATGCAGGATTGCCAGGAGCTGCTTCTCGCCGCGCACGCCGAGCTGGTGAGA
>DCUU01000013.1:0-315 GCA_002328565.1 Candidatus Moranbacteria bacterium UBA2206 | reverse complement strand
CTCACAAAAAGTCAAATGCTTTACCCATACACCTAGCCTACCCTCCACCAGGAACTGAGGAAGTATGATGCCAGGAACTGCTGGTCGCCACGCACACCGAGCTGGTCAGATACTATCCTCTGCTCACACCCCGCAGTCTGGATCATCAGATCTGGGTGCATCAGAGACAGCCCCCGTAAGGGTAAAGCATTTAAACCGCTTGCCTGCACACGATTTCCAATGCTAAAATAATTCTGACCACACAATTGATTCCTCACAAAAAGTCAAATGCTTTACCCATACCCAGACACCACCCCCCACCGGAGCACAGCATGC
>DCUU01000055.1 GCA_002328565.1 Candidatus Moranbacteria bacterium UBA2206 | reverse complement strand
AAGCTCTTCGGCTTGATTATGTACTCGATAAATTGCACTAGCTCCACCAGCCCCGCCAGCAATAAAAAGAATGTCTCCGGATTTTACAGGCCTCATCATTTTTAGATATTGCCAGCTAATTTTCAAAAATCTTTTTCCTCCACTAATAATCCCTTCTTTTTTCAAAATAGTAAGCGTTTTCCCAATTTTAACTAAAAAAGATTTCATAGTTTATTTTCACAATTAATCCCCTTTTTGAAATTCAAATTTCAAATCCTTGTCTAGCGTTTGTTCTTGGTTATATTCTCCGTCCTTAGTTTTTAGGTGAACCTTGAAAGGGATATTCCCTACCCCAGATTGCTTTTGAATCAGCAAGCGGTAATCATCAATACTAAAACCAGCCGGCAGTTCATATTTTATTATCGCATTTGTTTCCCTGCCGATTAATACATGACAGATAAAACCGAAATATGTTTTTTCAAAATCTTCACCCTTATTCGCCAAGCTCACCATTTTGCTTTCTAGGAAAGTTGAACCTTTCGGAACATAGACGCGCAGATATGAATGATAGTCGGAAGTGCGCCAATCGCCGTAAGTGGCATTATTTTTATAAATGATATTAAGTGTCACTGTCGGTTTCTCCAGCGTCAAATCGACGTCATAAGAAACATCTCGCTTGATATAGTGATCGGTTTTTAGAGCGCCCATATTAGCATCCACCATCATCAGATAATCCGAATTCCAATCCTTAGCCACTCGACCATCCCAATAAACACTTTCGATTAAACTTTGCAACTGCGGATCCTTGAAATTTATCATCACATTTCTATTTTGCAATTCCTTGTGTCCGAGCTCGGCCATTTTAGTAATATTCCCCAAGCTAAAAAGTTTTTCAATCATCATTGGTGCCATCTTTCTCATAATTTCTTTTCTATTTTGAGTGTCTATTTCAGGATTCATAATATAGCGTTTTTCCACATACTCTTCCAGCTTCAAAGCTCCATCCGTGCTGTTAAATGTAATATTATACCCTGGGACGGTAATTGGACCAGTTAGCGCCAAAACATCATTGAAAACTTCAGCATTAACCGCAATTACTCCGTCAAAATCAGAATTTCTTCCGGCTAGACGATAGAAATATTTGGCTTTTTCCACATTAGTGGGAAAATCTGGTGAAAAATTTGAATCGCGGAATTTCCACTTTTTAATATCCATCATCCGAGTAAAAGGGTATGGAGGGGCAATTTTAGCGTCAATTCTTTGATCAAGAAGATTAGCATCTTCAAAAAAAGTTGAAATCACTTCCCCATCTTTGATTTTCAAAATTGCATATTGACCCAAAAATCCGCCACCGGGGCGAAGTTCCATATTGTTTTGAAGCATTAGCATAAAAGTCCTTGTCACACCGTCTTTTTTAGTGAAATATTCCACTAATTTATTTATAACATCCAATTCCTTTTTTTCATCATCAGGAATTGGCAAAAGACCAGAAAATTTGCTAATTACCGCTAATGATTTTATGGCCAGATCTTTTTTGTTAATTTTGGAAAAATTGAATAAATATACCCCGCCCGCAAGAAGAACTAGAGCAATCCCAATTAAAATCATTCTTCTCCTAGTGAAAAAATTTTTCATTTATTTTTTGTTTATTGTTAAATTAATTTGCCGGAAAAAACAAAAAGTATTTTGCAATACTTGCTTTCCCCTACTACTTGTAATTCTAACTCAAATATTAAATATTGGCAAAACTGATTTTGGAGGTTATAATAGAATATATGAAAAACTTTCAACAATTTAAGGATTTTTGCAAAAAATCACACTTACTATTATTCCTAATTTTGGCTATTTTCTTTTTAAAGGGACTGGTACTTCTCACTGTCATTCCAATTTTTAATGGTTATGACGAAGCTCGGCATTACAATACTATTCAATATCTAGCCGAATCAAAAGAAAAAAATTGGCCGAAAACCGAAAAAGGCAAAATCAACGAGGGTGATTTAGTTCAACGTTTCAACTATAGCGAAGAGATAAAAAAAACGGCTGAAAAAATCCGCTGTGTCGGAGGAGAAGACAAATGCAATTTATATGAAACTAATCTTTTCGATCAAGGCTTCTATGGTCAAAATGAAAAAGAAATCAACAGCCGACCATGGAAACAATATAATGATGAATATCCGGTAAATATAGCTTCTTCAGGAAAAAGTTTGTATCATAAGCTTGGCGCCATAATTGAAAAATTGCTTAGTGAAAAAAGCATCCTAACCAGATTTTATACTCTTCGAATCTTTTCAGTTCTATTTGGAACAATAACTATTCTCATTTTCTATTTAATCTTAAAAAATATCGGTTTTTCAAAAAAACACAGCCTGATTCTTACTGCCATCATTTCTTTCCAGCCTCACTTTTCTTTTTACTATACCTATATAAACTATGACTGCCTATTGATTTTATTTTTTGCTACTTTTTTTCTGGGAGCAATTCTCTCTCTCAGAAACGGACTCGATTGGAAAAACTTAACTTTGATGGCAGCATCTATCTTCTTTGGAATTTGGGTCAAGGGAACTGCCTATATACTCATGGCTGTCTTTGTCTTTCTGATTTCTTTTCTTGTATATAAAAAGTTATCCAAGAAAACTAACGTCAGAGCCGTCTATTGGTTATATTTTTTTCTAGCCGTTTCCTTTTTTATTATCGCAATAACTCTTGAAAAATATTTACCATTAATTGGAAATTTCAATGAAATAGCCGGAAGTTTTTTCCGTTATTTTATGAAAAACGCTGATTTTGGGCTTATCCTTTTGTCATCAAAGACTTATTGGGGAACATTGCCTTTTGGCAATTGGATTTCTGATAACCTCATCAACATCATCTGGCTTATTCAATTCATTTCAATCATCGGCCTATTTCTTTTTATTTTCTCAAAAAAGAAGCCCGAGTTTTTGCCGGAAAAAAAATATGTTATTTTCTTTATTTTGATGATTCTTGCCCTTCAAGCTGGTATCCGTCTGGCCGATTGGCAGTATTTCGTTCAAGATGGAAAATTAGAATTACAAACTCCAGGGAGATATTTCTTTCCCAATATCGCCCTCCATATTACGCTGGTTTTTATCGGCCTAGGCATGATTTCAAAAACTATTAAAAAAGAAAACTATTTTGATTTTATTTTATCCTCAGGACTAGTTTTGATGTTTATTTTTTTTATGCATAATTTATTCAATTTATTATTATTAGATTTTTATTTATGAAAATAACCGGATTTAAATTTTCCAGAAAAATATTCCTATTGTTAATTTTGACAATATTTTTAGTTTGCATCTTTCTTAGATTTGGAAAAGAATTGATTTTTTTTGAAAACAGCCTCCAAAAAAATTCCCCAGTAAAAATCTCGAAGGGTCAAGAACTTTCCGGAAAATTTGAATCCACACGCGCAAATCTCACTCAAGTTGAGATACTACTAGGTGGAGGGAAAAAACTAAATAATCCGACATCCGTCAAAGTTAAGCTAGCCGATGAAAATTGCTCCAAAATTATCCGCGAAGGATCAGTCGAGCTTTCCTATTTAAAAAGAAAAGATATTTATGAATTCAGATTTTCCAAAATTGCTGATTCGAAAGACAAAAAATATTGCCTTATCTTAGGATATGCGCCTCAAGAATCTGATGCGAAAAATCTTCAAGTGTACACCTCGAATGGAAAGCCAGCTATGCGAGCAGTCTATGCAAATAATAATACTTGGCAAAACATCGACGAGCTTAGTCAAAGAGTGTCTCAATATAAGCCATTTTTCTTAAAACATTATTTCCTTTGGGCTATTTTTCTCAGCTTTATCCTTTTTTCAATTTTTTTAGTTGTTGTATTAATTCTAATTTAATCTATACTATAAGGGACTATGTTTGAAACACCGCTAAATAAAAAAGAACTATTCTCTGTTTTTATCCTGCTTTTCTTGGGTCAAATTTGGCTTTCTTTAATCTTGGCTTTTTTGGGCATTTTTTATACGGCCGTTATCCTACTTTATGTAATTGGTGCTGGTTCATTTTTAGGTTATTTGATTTGGAAAAATTTTTCTCAAATCAAGCCAACTAAAAGTGAGCTGGGTTTTTTATTCTTAGTTATATTCTTTATTATTCTCTTTTCTTTTTTTTCCCAACCAACAATTTTTTCCGGCCGAGACCAAGGATCGCTTAGCGAAGCAGCTGTCCATCTTTCCCAAAATCACAAATTAACTTTTTCCTCTCCAGCAACAAAAGAATTTTTCAAAATTTATGGCCCAGGGCAAGCTTTGAATTTTCCTGGTTTTAGCTACAAAGAAAATGGCGATTTAATAACTCATTTTCCTCTTGGCTACATCGTCTGGCTAGCTTCATTTTTCTCTCTTTTCGGCCTTTTCGGTTTGACACTCGCTAATGGAGTTTCCTTTTTTGTTTTCTCTTGCGCTTTTTATCTTTTAGCCAAAAAGCTACTATCGCCTTTTTCCGCCCTTCTAACTTGGGTTTTATCCGCTACTGTTTTCACTTCTTTTTGGTTTTTTAAATTTACTCTCAGTGAAAATTTAGCTTTGACGCTGGTTTGGCTTGGCATTTATTTCTTTGTTCTTTTTTGGGATAATCCGAAAAAATCATACTTTATTATTTCTTTTTTGATATTCGGCCTTTTGATTTTTACCCGCATCGAAGGCTTAGCTTTTCTGTTGGTTGCTATAATTCTATTTTTCTTGAAATTTAAAAATCATCATCCATTCAGAGTTTTATTGGATAAAAACATTATTTTTTTGTTTCTTGCCATTATTACTCTTTATGCCTTAAATATTTTCATTGACTGGCAATTTTTCATTTCCATTGCCAAAGCCGTCATTAAACCTTTTCTTGAATCTTCGAATAATTCTTTTTTGCCATCCAATCCCCTCCTTTCCATTTGGCAAATTATGAAGATATTTTATCTTTATGGACTGCTCATTTTTTTCCTCTTAGGCTTAGCTGGATTTGCATTATCCTTGCGAGAGAAAAAAATCAGAATACTCATCCCGTTTTTGATAATCTTACCGGCCTTTATATATGTCATCTATCCAAACATTTCCGGCGATCATCCTTGGATGCTCAGACGTTTTATGTTCGCTATAATTCCCGTTAGCATTCTTTATTCAGTTATTTTTTTGAAAAAATTTTTTCGCCGAAAAATAATTATTTATGCTTTTTTAGTTTTATTTTTAGCTGGAAATTCACTGATGCTTTTCTATTTTCTAAGATCAATTCCAAACCAAAATCTGCTTGCGCAAATTGAAAAAATTAGCCATAATTTCAAAAAGGGCGACCTCGTTCTTGTCGATCAAAAAGCTACGGGAGAAAATTGGGCGATGATGAGCGGACCAATGAATTTTCTCTATGGTTTGCAAGCGGTTTATTTTTTCAATCCGCAAGATTTGGAAAAAATCGATCTTGAAAAATTCGATAATGTTTATCTCATCATTCCCAATGATAATTTAGATTTTTATTCAAAAAACAATCTCGTTGATAGATTAGAACCAGTCGAGAACTATTTCATAGAAAACAAAACGATAGGAAAAAATTCTTTAAGTGGAAAATTAGTTTTGCCTCAAGCTGAAACCCATCTAATTTTAGGCAAAATTTATTTACTAAAATAATGTTCAACCCAACTAAAAATATAGTCCTAGAACCATCTTGGAAAAAAATTTATCTTATTGCACGTATTTTAGTTTTTATTTGTTTTTTACTAACCATTTTATATTTTGCAAAAAACACTTTCTTTCCTCAAGAAGAACTAACCTTTGATTTTAAAAATCCCAAATCATCAAAAAATGAATTGGGCTATGAAAACATTTCTCCTGATGAAAAAATTATCGACATGTATTCAAGAAAAAAAATATCCACCATTGAATTTGAAATAACTACCGAAAATAATCATCCTGATCTATTAAACGATACGGTAGAATTAAGAAGGACTTTTATCGCTTTTTCCTATCCGACATCCTCACAACCCGCCATATTCTTAGATGGAATGCTTATTAAAAATTCTGGAAATTTTTTCCTAATTTCAAGTGAAAAAACAAGAAGATTTTCTTCGCCAAAAGTTCTCGAAACGCTGGGGTATTCACAAGATAATTTTCAAGAAGCATCTAATGAAGAAATTGGGTACATAGAAAAGGGAGACGATATAGTTGAAACAGAAAATTATCCCGAAAATACCTTGTTCGTAATTAATGAAAATTATTATAAGCTCATAGCTAATAGTCTTCGACCTTTTGTGAGCGAAAAAGCTTTTCTCTCAAGTTTCGAAAAAAATCAAGCACTAATCAAGGATGAATCTTTTTTGCAAAAATATTCAGTTGATTATGACAACCCTCTTGGCTTTTCTAACGGGACACTTCTTTCTTTCGATATCGGAGTGTTTTTAGTCGAAGAAGGGAAGGTGGTACCATTTAACAATCCGGAAACTTTTTTGGCTTTAGGTTATAATTGGGATGACATAATTCCTGCCAATGAAGAAGAAATTGGTCTATATCAACGTGATAAGGTTTTTTCCATCAGCCGGCCCCACCCATCAGGAACAATTTTTTTCACTCAAGATACTAACAAATATTATCTAATTTCGGGACAGAATAAAAAAGAAATCGCGGGAGAGAATATATTAAAAACCTACCTAAAGAGAAAACCAATCTTAGTTAAGGAAGATGATATTAAATTTAGCAACGCTTGCTATCTCAAGAAACATCTATGGCCATTTAATTCATATGGCTGTAAAATATTGACGACTGATCTGATAGATAATTTTGGAAAAGATTATCAATTTAAAATAAATTCTCCCTCCATTTCAGATATTTCAGCGGCAAATATAATTACTTATCAAGAAATAAATTGGCCTAATATGCGCGATGTCCTTTCGGATATCAAACAACGCCTTTTGGGAAATTATGGTTATGGAGAAACACGCTAAACAACAATTAGAATTATTGGTCTATAAATTGCTCCACGATGTTCTTTTTTTGTGGCTTTTTGGAACTGCTTGCCTACTAATAGCACAAAATATATTGCCTAATTATTTTTTCAGTGAATTTTCTTTAGCAAAAATAATTTTTGGACTTTTCGCTATTCTATTTCTCATTGGATTTTTTGGTAAAAGACAAAATGTTTCTACTTCTGAAGATAAAGAAAAAGCAAAAAAACTAAGCAAGACCTTAGTTTTTCTAATTATCATATCCTCCGCTTTAATTATAAATTCATTTAGAACTTTGGAAATTTTTCCCTTAATTGCCTCTTCCTTCTTTGCCTTACTTATCTTTTTTGCTTTTTTTCAAATTACTTCCAAAAGCCAAAAATAACTTTAGGACTTACGCGTTTACCTGAAAATCTATTTATGTAGCCATGACAATGGCAGGATTATAATAAACTACTTATATCTATAATCTTAGTTTATTTTTTTATAATTTCAGCGAACAATAGATTTGAAGGGAAATGCGTAAGTCATGAATTTTTCAAATATTCCAGTGTTTCCTGTGCACATTTTTCCCAAGAAAATTTTTGCGCCTGAGCCAATCCCTTCTTAATTAAATTATTTCTAAGTTCTGGATTATCCAGAACTTTTTTAATTTGCAAAGATAATTGTGAATAATTTTTTGGTTCAAAATATAGTACTGCCTCCCCTGCCACCTCAGGAAGAGAAGAATTGTTAGCACAGACCACTGGAACGCGAGAATTGAAGGCCTCCAGCACTGGAATGCCAAAACCCTCATAGAGTGACGGAAAACAAAAAATCTCCGCTCCGCGCATTAGGTGCCCAAGATCACAAAATTTAATTTTCCCGGGAGTTATTATTTCTTTTTTTACTAGACTGTTTTCAATTTGCGAGAAGATCCCATCCCAAAGCCAAGCCTTTTCTCCCGCCAAAACTAATTTCACATCTTTATATTGTCCATCTTTTTTTAGTTCTTCAAATGCGCTAATTAGCGTTCCTAAATTTTTTCTTGGCTGAAGAGCACCAATATAAAAAATGTAGCGTCCTTGGATATTGAATTTTTTTCTAATTTCCTGTTCTTTTTCAAGATTTCGATCTTTGTCAAAAACTTCCTTGTCAAAACCATGATTTATTACCTTAATTTTATTTTCTTTAATGCTCGGATAAAATTTCAAGATATCTTTTTTCGTCGCCTGCGAAATGGCGATTATTCCATCACTTCTTCGCACTGCCCAGCCGACCAAAAGATTAAGTTTAATTAAGTCGTATTTTCTGAAATGATCCGGAAAATATTTGAAAGCCAAATCATGAATTGTCACTACTGTTCTCATTTTTTTATTGCGGAAAAGTGGAATATTATGCATCGGCATCCAAAGCACATCCGGTTTTTCCCAAAAAAGACTGAGGCACAGGCGAATTTGCGTCCAAAAAAATGGAAAGGGAATCTTTCTAATTTTATAATTAGAAAATTTCTCCGGAGTAAGTTCCGGATTGAAATTTTTCTTGTGATAAATTAGAAATTGGCTATGCGGATCAAATTGCCCGAAATATTTCAATAAATTTAGGATATAAACCCTAGTTCCATCAATTCGCGCCCAATCCAAATCAGCTGCTTGAATAGCAATCTTCATACACTACAAATTACAAATTTAGTACAAATATACAAATGTACAAAAATTCATATAAATTATATTTTTAGAGTTTTTAGATAAGCCCTTAGTTTATCTTTTATTTCTGGATGTTTTAAGCCTAAATAAATACTAACTCGTAAAAGATTGAAAGGATCTCCCGTATCAAGCCACGTTCCTTCCAAAATTTTTCCATAAAGTGGTTTTCCTTTCTCCATCATTATCTCGAAAGCATCAATTAAGCGAATTTCTCCAGAATTTCCATGTTCAATTGTGGATAGGACATCTAAAACCTCTGGGGTTATTATATATGCGCCAATTGCCACTGTCAGTGCTGGAGCTTCATCATTTTTGGGCTTTTCTATAAGTTGTTTTATTTCTATTGTTTCTTTATCAAGAGAAATACCAGTATAAACTCCGAACTTATGCACGTCTTCACGAGAAACTTCTGTTAAGCCTATCACTGGATCATTATATTTTTCATAAGTTTCAATGAGCTGTTTCACTATTGGAACTTTACTATCATAAACAGTGTCTCCAAAAACTACTGCCACCGGTTCATTGCCCACTAAGTGAGCTGCTTGAAGAATTGCATGTCCATCTCCTAATTGATTAGATTGTCTAACATAAGAAAATTTAGCCAATCCTTGAATTTTTTTCAATTCCTCCAGCAGATCAGTTTTGTTTTTTTCCGCTAACTTATCCTCCAATTCATAGGCGATGTCAAAATGATCTTCAATCGCACGTTTTCCACGACCTGTCACAAAAATAATTTCTTCGATTCCAGCCGCTACCACACTTTCTACTACATATTGTACTGCCGGCTTATTTAGTACTGGAAGCATTTCTTTTGGTTGAGCCTTAGTGGCTGGCAAAAATCTAGTTCCAAAACCTGCTACTGGCAAAATCGCTTTTCTAATTTTTTGCATATATATAATTAAAATATTAAATCAATCTTTTTTTGGCAATCGCTTTAAGCTCTTCATTAAATTCCAAAATAGCCTTGTCGATTATCGGATCGAATTTTTTGTAAATCTCTTTTTCTTTGACAATATTTCCAGCTTCTAGGAGAGTGTCGAATGTTCCAGCATCCAACCAGGCGCCGGAAAATGTACTCACTTCCAATTCTCCTTTTTCCAAATAATAATTATGCAGTGATGTTATTTCCTTTTCTCCTCGTTCTGATGGGGTCACATTTTTGGCTGCATCTGATACTCGATTATCAAAAATATACAGCCCTGGGATAGCATAATCACTAATCCAATTTTCAGGTTTTTCCACAATTTCCACCGCCTTATTATTCTCATCAAATTTTACCACGCCATAACGCTCCGGATCAGGAACTTTTTTGGCAAATATTTTTCCTCCAGATTTGAAATTTTTGATATCCGTAGAGAAATCATCTTCAAAAATATTATCCCCCAAAATCATCGCTACATTGCCCTTGTCGATAAATTCCTCGCCCAAAACGAAAGCTTCTGCCAAACCTTTAGGCAATTTTTGCACCTTAAAATCAATGCGAATGTCATATTTTTCAAAAATTGAACCCAGAAGATTCAAATATTGCCCAGAGTGTTCCGGCGCCACAATAATCAAAATGTCTTTTATCCCCGCTTTAATGAGCGTGTTTAGCGGATAGAAAATCATCTGCCTGTCATAGACCGGCAAAAGTTGCTTCGAAGTTGTCGCGGTGAGCGGAAAAAGCCTTGTTGCTGTTCCACCCGAGAGAATTATTCCTTTCATAATGTTACCTTTGTCATCCTGAACTTGTTTCAGGATCTACTCCATATAGATTCCGGATCAAGTCCGGAATGACATTAAAAAATTATTTAATATTCTTATAAATTGGAAACTTTTTACAAAGTTCTTTTACTTCTTGATGAATTTTCTTCAATTCCTTCTTATTATCCTTATCTTCAATGGCATTCTTTATCCATTTAGAAATAATTTTAATCTCTTTTTCTTTCATTCCACGAGTTGTGATGGCTGGCACGCCAATGCGAATTCCGCTTGGGTCCATTGGAGACCGCGTATCATTAGGAATCATATTTTTGTTAAGCGAAATCCCAATTTCGTCCAAGGCTTCTTGAGCCTCTTTCCCGCTCACGCCTTTTGAACCCCAAACGTCCACTAGCACCATATGATTATCCGTTCCACCAAAACAAATGTCAAATCCATATTTTTTTAGCTCTTGTTCCAAAATTTTAGCGTTTTTTATCGTTTGCATTGCATATTTTTTGAACGTCGGCTTTAAGGCCTCACCGAAGGCCACAGCCTTGGCTGCAATATTGTTTTCATGCGGTCCACCCTGAAATCCTGGGAAAGTAGCCTTATCAATCGCCTTGGCAAATTTTTCTTTGCACATAATCATTCCACCTCGTGGTCCACGCAAAGTTTTGTGGGTTGTGGTCGTGACGATGTCAAAATATGGCACTGGATTTGGAAGAACTTTGCCAGCAATTAGTCCAGCAATGTGAGCAATGTCAAACATCGTGATTGCTCCAACTTTTTTGGCAATGGCTTGAAATTTCTTATAATCCAATTGTCTTGTGTAAGCCGAGAAACCTGCCAAAATCATTTGCGGTTTTTCGCGTACTGCCATTTTTTCCAATTCTCTATAGTCTATTTTTCCAGATGCATCTGTTTTATAACGCACAAAATTATATATCTTCGCGCTAAGCGTCACCGGATGACCATGCGTCAAATGCCCGCCGTGCGCCAAATCCATGCCTAAAACCTTGTCTCCTGGCTTCAAAACTGCGCCATATGCAATCATATTAGCCGGCGCACCAGAAAGTGGCTGAACATTCACATGTTCCGCACCAAAAAGCTTTTTTGCTCGAGCGATGGCCAAACTTTCCACCACATCTGTGTATTCTTGACCGCCATAATATCGATGCCCGGGATAACCTTCGCTATATTTATTCGTGAAAACAGATCCCAGCGCTTCAAGCACTGCCTCTGACACATAATTTTCACTCGCAATCATTTCCATACCTTCTTGCTGACGCTTTAATTCCCCTACCATTGCCTTATAAACTTCAGCGTCTTGTTTTTTTAGATTTTTCATAAATTTTTTTACGAATTACTAATTAATTACTAATATACAAATGTACGAATTTTTATTAGTATATTCGTATTTGATTCGTAATTAGTAAAGATTTACTTCAAATATTCCTTCAACGCTTCCTTCCAACTTCTCATCGGATTTAGTTTAGTGTTTACCAAAACTGAATAAAACGGCCTTTTGGCAGGTCGAGGAAATTCATTGCCATCAACTGGAATAATTTTAGTTTTTATTTTTGCTTGACGATATAATTCTACAACAGCTTCGTACCAAGTACAAGAATCACTGTTAGTAATATGATAAATCCCAAAAGGCTTCTTAGCATCAAGCATTTCTTTGGTTTTTTTGGCTAAATCTAGTGCATAAGTGAAACAGCTTGTTTCTTCATCCACTGCCTTAACTTCTTTGTTTTTCTTTCCCGCTTCAAGCATCACATCAAAAAAGCTTCTCTTTGCTCCTTCTCCCATAGCTGGACTACCAAATAATTTAGAAAGTCGAATAATATAATAACTTTTCACATTTTTTGCTACTTCTTTTTCTCCGATTAGTTTCGATTTTCCATAATTGCTAATTGGACTAGGTTTCGCATTTTCATCAAATCCAACCTCTGGTTGAAATCCTTGATGCAGAGAGCAACTCCCACAAGAATGTGTGCAACCAGCCGGTTCTGGAATTTCTGGCTCACCATTAAAAACATAATCCGTAGAATAATGCACCAACACAGCTTTGTTTTTTTTGGCTGACTTCGCCAAATATCCCGGCGCCAATCCATTAATCTTTTTTGCTATTTCAAATTCTTTTTTTGACTCCTCACATTTATCCACCGCATTATATGCCGCAGCGTTGATGATAATATTAGGTTTAGTAAAACCAATTTTTTTGGAAACTTCTTTTTCCTTAGAAATATCAATATCTTCTCTATCCCACGCAATTACCTTATAATCCTTGTCTTTCTTAAATGTTTTTACCAACTCCTGCCCCAGCATCCCCTTACTCCCTATAATTAATATTTTTTGCATAATGTTGCTAATTTTATCAATTTTATATACAATCTAATTACGCTTTAATCTTAGCAAAAAATTACCAATCTGTCATCTTTTATTCGTACATTCGTATAAATTCGTAATTCGTAGAGTTATGAAAGAACAAATCGAGAAAATTAGAAAAGAATATGAGGAAATTTCCACTGAGCTTAATAGCCCAGATATTTTTAATGATGCCCAGAAAATGGCTAGGTTAGGGAAAAGACAAGCTGAGCTTTCGGAAGTTATGGAAAATATCAATGTCTTGGAAAAAATAGAAAAATCAATGACAGAAAATGCCGTAATGATAAATTCCACCGAAGAAGACCCGGAAATGAAACAAATGGCCATGGAAGAAAATGTCACCCTGAGCGCAAAAAAGGCTCTCTTGGAAAAAGAATTGGAAAAAACTTTTCTTCCCAAAGATCCCAATGACCACAAAAATGTTATCGTGGAAATTCGGGCTGGCGCCGGCGGAGATGAATCGGCACTTTTTGCTGGAGATCTTTTTCAAATGTATGCTA
>DCUU01000015.1:243-36186 GCA_002328565.1 Candidatus Moranbacteria bacterium UBA2206 | reverse complement strand
CGCAAAATTGTGAATTAAAGAAAACCAAAAAAACACACCTAATTTAGTGTGCTTGGCGGCGCCACGCGATGAGCGTAGCGAATTTTGCGTGGCTCCGCGACCAGGACTCGAACCTGGAACCAATTGATTACACTTATCCTAAAGTTTCCTAAAGGGGTGGACTATATCATCTTCTTCATAATAAAGAAGTGAGGCGCTTCCCATCCCGCCTAGGCGGGAAAGTACTTCCTTTCGGAATAGTCTCTGAACCTTCCCTGATAAATCGGGGCTTGGCTTCTGATTACCATAACTTCCACTGAAGAAATTTTAGGCTTCCAGAAATTCACCTCATTATTCACTCTAATGTCACCACTAGAGGCTGCGTTTATCTCACAGTCAACTGCTCTACCATTGAGCTATCGCGGAATAATATTAAATTGTCAAATTACTGCATGGTTAAATTGTTTGAAAGTAAAACCAATGCGATGTTTGTCAATTTTAAATAGCCTCAAGGACTATTTATCTAACAGATTGATTATATCAAACATTTCAAATAAATCAAGGCTTGATCATTTTTGAATGATTCTGGTAAATTTTTTGTTTTTGACTTATAATTATCTTAGAAATTCACCCTGTTAAATAATTTTAATTTTTTTAAAAAAATTAAAATTAGATTTGGATATATTTTAATAAGCAGGGAGAGAAAAAATAAATAACAATAAACACAAATAGGATGTTTCTTATTGCAAGATTCAAATCTTATTTAACAGGGTAAATGAAAAAAGAAATTATAAAAGTTAGAAGAATTAAAAGAACTAAAAAAACCATTATCAAAAAAGACATGGTTAAAAAAGCAGTCAAAAAGACAATCGAAAGAATAAGGGGGATTAGAATTGTCAATCCTCTTGGCAAAATCAAAAAACCAGAGATATTCAAAAATATAGATATTTTCCAAAAAAAGAGAGAACAAAAAGTGATGATGCGAAGGACCTATCAGAAAAAAACATGGTGGAAAAAAGCGGTCGGTCTGATTTTGATTATAATTCTTATTTTAGCGATAATTTTTGGGATAATATTTTTGATAAAAAAGAAAAAAAATGCTCCGCGTCCACTACCAAAGAATTCAATTTCCACTGACTCACAAGAACCGGGCAAGGTGATAGAGGTTGATAGTTTGGACGAAGCTTTTCCAGCTAATGGAGAAATTGTTTCTCAAGGAAGATTCAATAATGTCGAGCAAATTTTGAAAGGCAAGGCACTTTTTGTCAAAAGTGAAGGAGATGTTTTTTTGCGATTGGAAAATTTTGAAATGGTCAATGGGCAAGATATGCACATTTATCTTTCACCAATTTTGAATCTTGATAAAAACGATGTAGTCGACTTGGGAACAATGAAATCGACCACAGGAAATGTTAATTATAAAGTGGACAAATCAGTTGATTTGGAAAAATATTTCAATGTTTTGATTTGGTCTAATCGTTTCAATGCTTTCTTTGGATATGCCACACTGCAAAAAGGGGAATTACCACCGGAAGTTGTACCTGAAATAGCGCCAGAGGAAAAAGAAGACGAACAAGATATTTCGCAATCGTCTACTGATGGCGAAGTTAGTCAGCCTCAAGCGGAGCAAGCTGAAAATGATGAAGTTCCAGTAGCGCAGAATGCAGAAAAAACTACCCCATAGTCAGTAATTTTTCGGTTAGTATAGATTTGACGGTTTCCTTGTTTTAAGCTACAATCTTTTTAGTTGTAAGTCTTCTCAGTAAGTTTTGCCTTATCTAAAAAAAGTAAGGAACAAGCGATATGAGAGAGGTCGCCTTGCAATATTTAAATTAAATAAGGCAACCCCGCAAAATTCTGTAAACAGAATAGCGGGGCAAGTAAGAAAATGGCACAAAAACTATACGTAGGGAATTTATCCTACAATGTGAATGATGAAGCATTGAAAGAAATGTTTTCCGTAGCGGGAACAGTAGCTTCTGCAATGATCATCACCGACAGAATGTCTGGACGATCCAAAGGTTTTGGATTCGTTGAAATGAGTTCTGACGCGGAAGCGACAGCTGCAATTGACATGTTCAATGGAAAAGAAGTTGAAGGACGAGCATTGACTGTTAATGAAGCCCGACCAAAAGAAGACCGACCTCGCACAGGTGGCTTTGGAGGCGGAAATGGCCGTGGCCGAGATTTCGGCGGACGAAGAGACCGATTCTAAGTAATTAGGAAGAGTTTTTAGGCAAACAGCCCCTAGCAATCGGGGCTGTTTTGTGTTTTTAGGTTTTATGCTAGTATAATTAGTGCCTAGTATAATAACTTAAAATTAATAAACGAATGAATAAATATTTTTTAACTGCTGTGTTTTTGGGATTTGGTTTGATTCTGTCCGGTTGTGGACAACCTAGTGGCGATGTGGACAAAAATGCTTCTATTATATTCTTCTATGGACAAGAATGTCCGCATTGCAAAATTGTGGAAAAATATATTGAAGAGAATAAAATAGCAGAGAAGGTAAATTTTTCTCAGGGTGAGGTTTATCATAATAAGAATAATTCGGCTTTTTTAGCGGAAAAAGCCGGCGAGTGCGGGATTGATACGAAATCAATCGGTGTACCTTTGCTTTGGGCGGAGGGGAAATGCTATGTTGGCGATGAGGATGTGATTGAATTTTTTGAGGAGAAGGTAAAATAGGGAATAGTTAACAGTAAATAGTTAATAGTAAAAAGTAAAAGAATATGAAGCTTAAAAAATATCTAAGAATTTTATTACCAACTGTGACGTTTCTTTTTGCACGCAGTGCGCAAGCGGTTTGTCCGGTGTGCGTGGTGGCAGTGAGCGCTTGCGTTGGACTTTCGCAATACCTAGGAATTGACGATACGATTTCTGGCCTTTGGATTGGTGGGCTTTTGATTTCAATGATAATTTGGACAATCGATTGGCTAAGAAGGAAAAATATAAAATTTTATTTCAGAAAAATTCTAGTCGCCGGGCTATTTTATGTTTTTACTATCGGACCATTATATAGAAGCGAAATGATTGGACATCCGGCTAATAAGCTTTGGGGGATGGACAAACTATTACTCGGGATAATTTCCGGTAGCATTTTTTTCCTCGTGGCAGTATTTTTAAACGCATACCTCAAGAAAAAAAATGGCGGAAAAGTTTTTTTCCCATTTCAAAAAGTTGCCGTGCCAGTCGCAATGCTGGGAATTCTAAGTAGTATTTTTTATTTTTTAACCTACTAGATTACGAAATACGAAATTAATACTAAATACGAAAGTACGAAAATAAATTTAATACGAAAAATATAATTCAAAAAATTTCGTATTTCGTTAATTTCGTAGTTCGTAAATGTAAAATATTATGGAAAATCCAATCAAAAATCTCAACGAACTAATTGAAAAAGTCGACACAATGAAAAAGCAGGATAAGCTTGATCTCTCGTCCGATCAAGATTTATCAATCGCTATTATGAATCTAGTGAGTATTGAGGAACATTTCTTTTTCACCGGATCAAAACTTGGCAAGCCGGAGTACTTCGATCTTTTGCAAGAAGTGAGAAAAATGCGCGGAGAACTTTTGCGAAAAATTGTCAAAGAGCCAGAAGGGGAGGTTTGGTGTATTTCGAAGCACTTATTGGCAGCCTCAATGCGTTTGATGGAAGTAGGCACTAAGCAACAAGGGATGGGCAAAAAAGAAGAAGCTCGCGAACTTTTCGGCAAAGCTTATGACCTCTACTCTTTGTTTTGGGGAATAAATATGAAAGTCATCAGCACCGGGGACGTGAAAAAAATTGATGGTGAAGCTTTGCATAAAAATGATCAAGCGAAAGCAGGTTTTATGGGTAAGCTTGGAGAGCTAGTTAGAAAAGCTATTGATTGTTGTATTGAATAGTTCATAAAGTTTATAAAGTTCGTAAAGTTATAAAGTTAAAAATCTAAAATTATTATGAACAAAAAAATCAACGTGGCCGTAATTTTTGGGGGAAAATCTGGCGAACATGAGGTTTCTTTGAAATCAGCTAATCAAGCAATGGGCGCGCTCGACAAAGAAAAATATAATATTATTCCAATTGCCATAACTAAGGGCGGACAATGGCTGATCGGAAGTGCGGGAGATGAATATATGCGAACGAATTTGCCTAATACTCAAAAGGAAGGCGGGATAACTCTAGAACAATCGCAATCTCTTGTTGAAGATAAGGAAAAAGAAAAAAGTTTGAATAATTTTTATCAAGGAGAACTAGAAGAAAAAATTGATATAGTTTTGCCGATTGCTCACGGATCGTATATGGAAGATGGAAAATTGCAAGGCATGCTGGATATGCTTGGAATTCCATATGTTTTTTCGGGAACATTAGCCAGTGCTTTGGCAATGAACAAGAAAAAAACGAAAACAATTGCTAAATCAGTGGGACTCAAAATTGCGAAAGATGTGATTGTTTTGAGAAATAAAAAATTCAATTTAGAAAAGATTATTGCTAAGCTAAATTTGCCAATAGTCGTCAAGCCTGCAGAGCTTGGTTCATCAGTTGGAACAAGCTTAGCTAGTACTAAAGAAGAATTAGCAGAAGGGATAAAAACCGCCTTAGAATATGGAGAGGAAGTTCTATTGGAACAATTTATTCAAGGTCGGGAATTGACGGTAGCGGTGATGGGAGACAAATCTCCCAAAGCCTTACCAGTGATTGAAATTATTCCGCAAGTGTCCGGCTGGTTTGATTATCGTGCCAAATATGAGAAGGGTGGCTCAAAAGAAGTTTGTCCGGCAGAAATCCCTGAAGAAATTAGAAAAAAAATTCAAAAATATGCGGTGAAAATTTTCAAAGCTATTGGTTGCTTAGATTTAGCGCGTGCAGATTTTATCTGGGATAAAAATGACGGAAAATTATATTTTTTAGAAATTAACACTATCCCTGGTATGACAGGAACAAGTCTGGCACCACAAGCCGCCGCGGCTACGGGTATAAATTTTTCAAAATATTTGGATAAATTAATTTCTGGTGCGCTAAAAAGAGCTAAAGACCTAATTTAATTTTCAATGTTTGAACGCACAAAAGATCTTCGACTTTCAGTGATAAAACAAATGGAGCTTCGGGCGTCCAAGTTTCCGGATGTCATCTCTCTGGCGCAAGGAGTGCCAAGTTTTGATACGCCCTCAGGAATAAAAAGGCGCGTGGAGCTGGCGCTCAAAAACGGAGTAGTTTCCAAGTATTCTCTTTCGCCAGGACTTTCAGAACTTCGCGAACTAATTGAAGTCAAATTAGCTGAGGATAATATGTTTTATGATTTCGAAAAAGAAATCATTGTGACGGCGGGTTCGATTGAAGGAATCACAGCGACACTTTTAGCGATTACCAATTCAGGAGATGAAATAATTATCCCTGAGCCGACCTACACGTCGTATCGCGAAGTGATTGTACTTTGCGGTTGCACGCCAGTTTTTGTGGGGCTCAATGAAGAAAAAGATTGGAGTTTTGAACTAGAAAAATTTGAAAAAGCGATCACGCCCAAAACTAAAGCCATTTTCTATTGCAATCCTAATAATCCAACCGGCACTATTTATTCTAAGCAACAACTTTTGGGTTTGGCGGAGTTAGCCAAAAAACATAATTTGTTTTTAATTTCGGACGAAGTTTATAAGGATTTTACTTTTGCCAGAAAAGAAAAAATTTTTAGTTTGGCGGAAGTTCCCGAACTACGAAAAAGAGTCATTCGACTGTTTAGTTTTTCCAAATCATATGCGATGACGGGGTACCGCGTGGGATATCTACACTGTGATGAAAGTGTTGCTTGCGAAATTTTGAAAGTGCATGATTCTCTTGTTACTTGTGCCCCAGTCATTTCTCAATATGGCGCCATGGGAGCGCTAGAGATGGCCGAGAAAGATGTGATTTTTTTTAACGAACAATATCTGAAAAGGCGGGATTTGATTTGCGCGCGTCTTGATAAATTGAAGCATGTTTTTAGCTATGTCCGACCAGAAAGTGCCTATTATGTTTTCCCAAAAATAATAAAAAAAGATTTTGATTTTAGCTCGCTGGAAGCACCGGAAAGTTTTTCGTTTAAATTTGCTTTTTGGCTGTTGGAAAAAACACAGGTGGCAGTTGTCCCAGGAGTGGCTTTCGGTCCAAGTGGCGAAGACCATATCCGCCTTAGTTTTGGCCGAACCGAACACGACATCAACCGAGCGTTTGATAGGATGGAGAAAATTTTTAAAATTTAACAAAAGATGCATTTTAAAAACACTAAAGAACTAAAAATTTTTTGCAATTAAACTCGAACCAGAATTTTATACCCAAAAATTTCCCTCAATCAACGGCTACCAATGGAAATTTTTGGACAAAATTTTGGTTCTCAAACAATAATTTCAAAAAATTTTTAGTTCTGCAGTGATTTATATTTTGTATTTTAATTCAGCCTTGCGAAACGTGCCACTATAAATTCGAGTGAGCTGGCGTTAAAAATTTACTCATTCGTGTCCTTGCGGGAGTTTAGTAAATTTAGCCAGCGAACGAAGAATTTATTGGCGCGTGAGCTCGGCTGAGAGTTCTTTTTGTTACTTTTTCTTGCGGAAAGAAAAAGTAAAGAAGAATTATAAAAACTATGAAATTTTTTTGCAAAACAATTCTAAAATATTATCTGAAATATGTGACAAAAATAGTCTTGGCTGTTCATCGTCCCAAAGTTATCGCAATTTCCGGCAGTTCCAACAAAACTTTCATTCGAGATGAAATCCGAAAAATTTTGGAGGAAAAAGGAAAAACAGTGCGAGCTAACCCAAAAAATTTCAACACCGAAATCGGTTTACCCTTGGCAATTCTCAATGTCCAGAGCGGATATAATTCTTATCGCGCGTGGCTTCCAATTATTTGGAAAGCTTTTTTAGCAATTTTTCAAAAAAACTTTCCAGAATATTTAGTTTTGGAGCTGGGTGTTTCACAAAAAGGGGATATGCGTTATCTGCTTTCCATTGTGAGACCAAAAATTTCCATCATTTCTGAAATTAATCAGCGATATGTTGAATCTTTTTCCGGAATGGACAATTTGTTTTTGGAATATCAATATCTGGCACGGCGTACCAGAAAAGATGGCGCGCTAATTTTGAATTATGATAACGCGCGAGTGAGAAGCTTGTCTAAAAAAACCAAAGCGAGAGTGGAATTTTTTGGCAAAACTGAAAAGACAGGAATTTTTCAAATTGAAAAAATAGAAAAACAAGAAAACGGGCAAAAATTTTGGCTACGTCATGAAGATGAAACACAAGAATTTTTCACGTCTCGTTTTGGTGAGCATAATGTTTATGCCGTGACGGCGGGAAAAGTTTTTGAGAATATTATAAGGGGGTAAAAATTCACCCTGTTAAATAATTTTAATTTTTTAAGAAAAAACTAAAATTAGATTTGTATATATCTAAATAAACACTGGGTGAAAAATTAAATAATAATAATTAAAATAAGCTGTATCTTATTCATAGGATACAAATCTTATTTAACAGGGTAAATGAAAAAGATTCGTGAACAAGTCTCTAATATCAATCGAGAAGTGAGAAACAAAATTGCTGGTTATATCACCGCTGCCTTGGGGCTGGTGGCCGGTTTTGCTTGGAATGATGCCATTAGATCTTCCATCGAATATTTTTTTCCATTGGAAAAAAACAGTCTTTGGGTAAAATTTATCTATGCAATTGTCATCACTTTAGGCGTAGTTTTTGTGAGTTTATATTTAGTGAGTCTTTTGAAGGATAAGCCGGAGGAAAAATAAAAGCAAAAACTGGCGGATTTGGAGGAGTTGAAAAAAACGGTGCTCAAGAAAGCGTTTGCGGGGGAATTGTGATTTTTCAAACAAGAGAAAGCAGTAAATTATGCCTAAAACAGGGGATGAATTAGAAAATAAATTTACTAACCCTTTGTAATGGTATAGTATTGACAATTATTAACCCCTTGTGATAGGATAAGGATATGAAAAATAAAGAATTACAAGAATATATCCAAACGCAAATCGTGCAATCTCCCAAAAGATTGAAAGGATTGACTAATGATATGCAAGGCAAACCTCTTTTTAAAAGAAGTATATTTTTGGTTTTGAAAAAGTACGTAACCGATTTTTTGAAAAAGGGGACTGAGCCTCGGATAGTCGTTATGCCGGGACTGCGCGGAACAGGCAAAACTACGCTTTTGGCGCAACTTTTTCTATCCTTGCCTAATGAAGATATAACAAAACTTTATTTGTCAGTAGAAGAAGCTATAAAAAGATTTGATGTTAATCTATGGGATATTATTGAAAATTACGAGGTGTTGATAGGCAAGCACATTGAGGAAATTGACACCCCCCTGATTCTTTTTTTGGATGAAATTCACTATGATGAAAAATGGGCACTTTTTTTGAAGTCTATGTATGACAAATCCAAAAAGGTAATGATTTTTTGTACTGGTTCATCAGCCTTGCTGTTGCGAGAACAAATCAATGCAGATGTGGCAAGAAGAGTTTTCTTTGCGGATGTTCATCCCGTTTCTTTCTCTGAATACATGCTCTTTAAGTATAATAAATTTCCCATCAAGGGAATCGGGCAAATAATCAAGGACGCGATTCTGTATTCGACAGACGCAAAAGATGTTTATGAAAAATTACAAAAAGAAGAAAATAATGTAAAAAATTATTGGCTCGATGTGGATGCATTTGAGATGCAACGCTATATAAAATTAGGAACATTCCCTTTTACTTTGCGATCTGAAAACGAAGTCTTGGCAGTGAGTTTTGTGTCGCAAATTATTAATAAAGTTATTTATACCGATATCCCACAGTTTTATAAATTTGAGACGGAGACCCTAAATAGGATTGATAAAATATTATATTTAATTTCTGAAACTCTGGGCGTAAGTGTAACAAAATTGAGCGAAACTTTAGAAATGAAACCAGACACACTACGTCTTATCTTGAAGTCGCTAGAGAGCTCGGGATTGATTTTAAGAATTGCTCCTTATGGTGCACATTTCCGACAAGTTAAAAAAGCATCAAAATATCTTTTTGCTACTCCATCATTGCGATTTTCATATCTATCATCAAGAGAAAGTATTGGTTTGTTTGAAAATTATCAAGGAAGCCTATTTGAGGATATTGTGGGTATGTATTTAGATAGGATAATACAGCCATTTGGAGGTTTTTCTTTAACTTATGATGTATCAGAGGGAGGCGCTGATTTTATAGTGACATTGGGGAATCAAAAAGTGGTGATTGAGGTAGGCGCTGGGAAGAAAGGTTATAAGCAAATTATGACAACAGCCTTAAAAGTGAATTCAAAATATAATATTATCATTTCAAAGAATGAGTTAGAATATTCACAGGAATTTAATGCGCTAAAAATTCCCTTAAATTATTTTCTTTTAATGTAATTTTTTATGAACGAATCAGAAACAAGAGCGGAATATATTGACCCAAAACTGAAAAGCAGTGGTTGGGGAGAAATTGAAGGATCAAAAGTCTTGCGAGAATTTCGCATAACCGAAGGAAAAATTCAAACTGGTGGACTGCGCGCGAAGCCCGAGATTGCCGATTATGTTTTGGTTTATAAAAATCAAAAGATTGGCGTCATTGAGGCGAAGGCTCAAAATTTGGAAGTGGGTGAGGGGGTGGCGCAGGCTAAAGCATATGCGCAAAAATTGCAAATTGATTATGCATATTCTACTAACGGCAAAGAGATTTATGAAATGTCGCTAGCAACTGGGGAAGAAAAAAGTGTGATTGATTTTCCTACGCCTGATGAACTTTGGAACAAAACTTTTACAGACCAAAATGAGTGGAAAGAAAAATTCAACAATGTTTTGTTTGAGGATGGTGAGAAAATTCGAGCAATGTTTTTTGGATTTCAAGAAAATTTATATGCTAAAGCAGAGAAGGAGTATGTTTATAAATCGAAGTAATTTCTTGTTTAATAACACATTACATAACACTTTTTTCAAATAATTGATGAGACGGGAGACAAAGTTATCCACAACCGAAGAGTTGCCAAAATTTTGCAGAGTGATATAATATCATTGTAGATTTATAAAATAAAAATTAAAAATAAAAAACTCGCTTCAAGCCAGAGTTATAATTATAATTTTTGCGGGAGGTTGAGGGAGAAAAAGTATGTTTTCAGATCCTTCTTTTGATTTGCATGTAAGTTTGTTTTTTCTGGGTTTTTCTTTCTTAGTAGCATTAATAATTTTAGCATTGACGAGAAAAAAGTTACTATCTTTTGTGATATTTTCAATTCTGGGAAATTTAGGTTTTGTAGTGAATATTTTTACAAAATCAGAAATGTTTTTGATTTATAATATAGTATGGCTTAAATATTTAATTCTTTTCATTTGGCCTCTTCTAAACATATACTTAATTATAAAATTAATAAAAATAAAAAATGTCAAAAAATAAAGTATTTTTAGGATTAATAATACTTCTTTCTTTCTGTATTTTTGTTGTTGATGTTTCTAGTGTTAATGCTCAAACTATAGAAATTTCCAATGATGAAACTTGGAATGAGGATAAAATTATTGAAGGGTCTGTGATTGTGAATTCAGGAGTTACGCTCACTATCGCAAAAGGAGTATCCATAACTTTCAAAGGAACTGAATCTGGAATTTCAGTTCACGGAAAATTGATAGCTAAGGGAACTGTTGCTAATCCTGTTAAATTTGATTTGGAAGATGATATTTCAGAAGAGAATTTTTATGGAATAACTGCGCATAATGGTGGTGAAATTTTCATGACAAACGCCGAAGTTGAGAATGGTGGATATTATTATGTTCCTACTTATGGTTTCTTTGAAAAAATAAGAGGATTTTTTGTGAAAAATACTTTAGCCGTATATAACACTGGAGCAATTGGAGTTGAAGAAGGTGGCAAAATGGAGGCAGAACATTGTTTTTTTCATGACAATAAAATAGGAGTGGCCGTTTATTGGGGTGAAAACTACAATGAATCAGATGTAATGGTCAATCGATCAAAATTTGAAAATAACTCTCCTTATGATGTTGTAAATGCTGCTAATGTCAGTATGAATTTCAAATATAATTGGTGGGGAAGTGAGAATGGTCCGGACAGAGACAAGATATATGGAGATATAGATACTGAAAATTATATAGAAGAAGAAAATTTTCATGATCCCGTAATTATTGTGCCGGGGATTTTGGGGTCATGGAAAATAACTGACAGTGGGGAATGGAGAATGGACCCAATTTTACATATTTATGATAATCTAATAGCTTCTTTTAAAAGTAATGGATATGAAGAAGGAAGAGATCTTTTTGTTTTTCCATATCAATGGCGCGATAGCAATGTTAACACTGCATTCTTACTCAAACAAAAAATTCAAGATATAAAAATAGCTAATAATTGGCCAAAAGTAGATGTTGTAGCTCATTCAATGGGTGGATTGGTCTCTAGACAATATATCGAATCTGAAGATTATCAAAATGACATCGATCAATTAATTATGCTTGGAACTCCACAATGGGGGGCTCCAAAAAGTTATTTGATGTGGGAAGGGGAGGAGGGTTTTTATGGTATGGAAGGTTTTCTTTTAAAAAACCTAGTTTTTAAGCAAGAGGCTCATGAAGCTGGATTTAAAAATATTATTGATTATTTACATAACGCACCAATTGAATCAGTCAAAGAATTATTACCTACCTATGATTATTTAGAAGATATTAACAGTGGAGAAATAAGAGAATATCCAAATAATTATCCTGCAAATAATTTTTTAGATAACTTAAATAATAAAAATAAAATTATTAGTCTTGATAATATTGAATATGGAGTTGTTATTGGTAATTTAGAAAATATTGATAGTACTATTTCTAAAATAAAAATTGGAGAAAATGGTGTTGATGGATTATGGGAACATGGGAAAATGGAGGAGGTCGAATATGGCAAAGGAGATGGAACGGTACCAAAATATTCGGAAAATTTTGATTATATTAACAGTTCAGCTGATGAATATTTGGAAATTAATTCTTTTCATTCTGATTTGCCTACTAAGTCTCAGTGTTATGTTATCAAAAATTTAACAGGAAATAATGATTGTGAATATGTAAGCACTTTGGATAGAATAAAAAATATCTTAACATTTGGGATTTTCTCTCCAATCGACATCCAAATAATTTCTCCAAGTGGACAATGGTCAGGAAAGAATATAAAAAATCTGGATGAAGGTAATCAAATTGAAGGCGCATATTATAACGGCTTTGAAACAGAAAATGAATTTCTCACTGTTCCCAACCCAGAAGATGGAGAGTATAAGATTATCATCGAAGGTACAGGAGATGGGGAATATAGAATTGAAATGGCGAAAATTTCAGAAGATGAAAATGGCACTGCCAGTGAAATTACTGGCGAAATATCCGGCACGGCCGAAAATGGAATTCAAGAAGAAAAAATAGTGGAAGTTTTGGAAGATGAGATAATCACCGAAGAAAAAGATATTATTGCTCCAACAATCACAATTTCTAGTCCACAAAATAAAACATATCTAAGCGATGAGATTGTTCCAATAGATTTTTCCATTACTGATGATTCTTCCGGGGTGGACGAAGAAAAAACAAAAATATTTTTGGATGAAAAAATATTTTCTCAGGATAAAATTGATATGGCCTATCTAACAAAAGGCGAGCATAATTTGAAAATATCAGCAATGGACAAAGCGGGAAATTCTAAGGAAGAAATAATAGCTTTTTCAATCCAACCAACTATCGATTCTATAATCAAAAATGTCGAACACTATTATCAAGACAAATTTATCACCAAAAAAGCTACTAAAAATTATCTTGATGCAAAATTGAGAGTAATTGAAATGCAAAAAATGCTCTATGATGCGATAAATCTCAGCCCTTGGCCAGCCAAATTCAAGAATCAATTGCTCAAAAATCTTGCCAAAAATATCAATCGTGAAGTGAATGATCTCATTGAAAAAATTCAAAAAGAAAAAGCGGTGACCAAAAATATCCTCGAGCCAGCACGCAGTATTTTGGTTGGAAATTTAAGTGAGATGAAAATGTAAAGTGCTTAGTAATATTTTTTTCAAACAAATGTCAAAAATAAAAGATCTTCCGCGTGTTGATCGACCGCGGGAAAAAATGGAAAAATATGGACCAGAGAAATTGTCCGATGCAGAGCTTTTGGCGATTTTGCTTCGAACTGGCAATAAGGATGCTAATGTAGTTGAAATTTCGAAAAAAATTATCAGGAAATTTGGCAAGGAAGGTTTTTCCAAAGCGAATTTTTCTGAATTGAAAGAAACTTCTGGGCTTGGCCCAGTTAAGGCGGCGGAAATCCTGGCTTGTTTTGAGTTGGGAAGAAGATTTCTCAACGGCAAAAAAACTGAATTGATTTTGTCTCCGCGTGACACCTGGGAAAATTTGAAAGATATCCGTGATAACAAAAAAGAACATTTTGTAGTTTTCTATTTGGACACGCGCAACCAAAAAATTCAACGGGAAATTATTTCTATCGGAATACTTAATGCCAATTTGATTCATCCGCGGGAAGTTTTTGAACCAGCTATCCGCCATTGCGCCGCGCAAATAATAATTTGTCATAACCATCCATCGGGGGATGTCAATCCTTCGACCGATGACTTGCAAATCACCAAGCGATTAGTGGAGGCAGGGAATATTTTGGGCATAGAAATAATCGATCATGTGATCGTGAGTGAGAATTCTTTCTTGAGCTTGAAATGCGAGGGCTTGCTATAAAATTCTATGTACGTTATTATGTACGCATAACTTCTAAATTTAGTAGGACTTACGCATTTGCTCGCGTCAAGATATGCTTGTCGCAAAAGCAACTATAAAATGCAACAATTCGCCAGTAATCAAAAACTGCTTAAGAAAAATATTTTCCTGGCGACTGCGTTAATATCTTTTCCGCAATCAAACGTGTAAGTCCTGAAATAGAAAAATGCGTACAAAAACAACTTTGTCGATTACATCGGCTAGAAAAAATATTTTTAACATTGCCGAAGAAGTGCAAAAAGGTGATACATACTATACCCTCACAGAAAGAGGATGCCCCAAGATGGTAGTTCTTTCAGCAGAAAAATTTGAAACGCTTTTGGAGAATAAAAATAAAAACAAAAATTTTTGCCTGGCTGATAGCAGTGAAAAAAAATATGCTTCGCAAGTTTTTGCTAAAACTTTGATTATTCGTGATGAATCAAGGGTAGTATATTTGTCAGGGGATAAACAAGAATCAAAAGAACAGGAAGAAGGACTTATAAAAGCTCAGCTCTACGTTGAATTGATTGAGAAATATAAATATCCACTTAATCTGGTTGAGCTTGGGAGATATGTCAAAGTTGGGCCAAAAGAAGGCAAACACTATATCGAAGCGGATGTGATTGTGAACAGTGAAAGAGGAAACGTCAAAATGATTTTTGAAGTGAGCAATTTTTCCGATTTTGAAGAAAAAACTGACAAAGTCGTTTGTGATCTTTTTGAATTAGCCAATTCCTTGAGCTGGATAAAAAAGCCGGAATACATTGTCTATTTTTCCCGCACCTGCGGGAAAAGCGAGAACAAAGAAAAAATCATCGCGATTAATTATGCGAAATTCAATACTTTTTCCGCCTGGAAAAAAGCCGGCCGACCCGCCGAAAACAAAATCCCGAAATTTCAAAGTTAAAATTGTCAAGCTATTGACATAATAAACTCAATCAATTAAGATTATTTCACTGGGCAATTTTCAAACCCAAGGCGTTTCGTTTTTTAATTAATGTTTTTTATTTTATATGCCAACAATCAATCAGTTAAAAAGAAAACCGAGAAAAACTACAGAAAACAAAAGCAAAACACCGGCTTTTAAATATGTTTTTAATACTATTCAAAATAGACCTACCGATACGGCTGGTCCATTTAAGCGGGGAGTGTGCATCAAGGTTTCCACTACTACTCCAAAAAAACCTAACTCAGCATTGCGAAAAATTGCTCGTGTAAGACTCACAAATGGAATGGAAGTGACGGCCTATATTCCAGGAATCGGACATAACTTGCAAGAACATTCTATCGTGATGATTCGCGGAGGTCGCGTGAAGGATCTTCCTGGTGTCCGTTATCATATTGTTAGAGGAGTATTAGACACTGCTGGAGCAGCTAACCGAAAACAAGGCCGATCAAAGTACGGAGCAAAAAGAGAAAAAGCTAAAGAATAAAGCGATGCGAATCTACGAATATATGCGAATGATGCGAATTGCGAATGATATGAACGATTAGCAATTAGCAGATTAGTATATATTAGCAGATTAGCATCTTATATAAAATTTATGGCAAGAAGAAAAAGGATTTATCAAAAAAATACTAAGCCAGACCCAAGGTATAATAATATGCTGGTTGGGAAATTTATGGTGAGCATAATGGAAAGCGGAAAGAAAACTATTGCAGAAAAAATAATGTATGATTCTTTTGATATCATTCATGAGAGAACGAAAAAAGGCGGTTTGAATATTTTTGAACAAGCTATCAAAAACGTTTCTCCTTTAGTGGAATTGAAATCTAGAAGAGTAGGTGGTGCTAACTATCAAGTCCCGGTTCCAGTAGCTGGAGACAGAAGAACAACTCTGGCTATCCGCTGGCTCAAAGCTGCTATTAATGCGAAAAAAGGCAAGAAAATGGCAGAAAAATTAGCTGATGAACTAATTGATGCTTCCAATAAAATTGGTGGAGCCATGAAGAAAAGAGAAGATGTTCACCGAATGGCTGATGCTAATAAGGCTTTTGCACACTTCGCTTAATCATAAAGCATATAACATAAAACATATAACAAATACATAAAATATTGAACATGATTTAATTGTTTCATGTTCCATGTTTCATGTTTCATGAAAAATGGCTCGAGAATACCCAATCGAAAAATATCGCAACATCGGAATTATCGCTCATATTGATGCTGGAAAAACCACCACCACTGAGCGTGTTTTGTTTTATACTGGCATCACTCACAAAATTGGTGAAGTGCATGAAGGTGCTGCGACGATGGACTGGATGGAACAAGAAAAAGAACGGGGAATCACCATCACTTCAGCAGCGACAACTTGTTTTTGGAAAGATCATCAAATCAATATTATCGATACTCCGGGACATGTGGACTTTACTGTGGAAGTGGAAAGATCGCTAAGAGTTTTGGACGGTGGTGTGGTAGTTTTTGACGGTAAGGAAGGTGTGGAACCGCAATCAGAAACTGTTTGGCGACAAGCAGAAAAATATAAAGTGCCACGCATTTGTTTTATCAACAAAATCGACAAAGAAGGCGCAGATTTTTATTACGCTCTAAAAACTATTTGGGACAGGCTTACGCCCAACGCCGTAGCTGTGCAACTGCCAATCGGAGAACGAGGAGATTTTTCCGGCGTGGTGGATTTGATTAAAATGAAAGCTTATACTTTTTCCGGAGATATGGGAGAGATTGTCAACGAAGAAGAAATTCCAGCTGATATGCTTGAAAAATCCAAAGAATGGCGAGAAAAAATGGTAGAAAAAATTTCTGAAACTGATGATGTGCTCACAGAAAAATTCCTAAACGGTGAAGAGATTTCGCAGGCGGAACTAAAATCGGCTCTGCGAAAAGGAGTAAATGCTGTGACGCTTGTTCCAGTTTTTACCGGCACAGCTCTTCGAAACAAGGGAGTGCAGTTAGTGCTAGACGCGGTAGTAGATTATCTGCCATCCCCAATTGATGTTCCAGCCATTAAGGCCACTGAAGTGGATGATGAAACTAAAGAAGTAGCCATTAAATATGACGATAACGCTCCTTTTTCTGCTTTGGCTTTCAAGGTGGCGACTGATCCATTTGTGGGTCAACTAACTTTCTTTCGAGTTTATAGTGGAATGCTCAAGGCTGGTTCGTATGTTTTGAATTCTTCTAAGGGAGAAAAAGAAAGAGTGGGACGAATTTTGCGAATGCATGCTAATCATCGAGAAGAAGTAGATGAAATTCACACAGGTGGAATCGGAGCTTTGGTAGGAATGAAAAACACCACTACGGGAGATACGCTGTGTGATCCAGAGAATCCAATTTTACTTGAAAAAATAACTTTTCCAGAACCAGTTATCTCAATTGCGGTGGAACCAAAAACCAAAGCTGATCAAGAAAAGATGGGAATGGCTCTGCGAAAATTAGCCGAAGAGGATCCAACTTTCAAAATTAGAACTGATGAAGAAACTGCCCAAACTATTATCTCCGGAATGGGAGAATTGCATCTAGATATCATCGTAGATCGAATGAAAAGAGAATTCAAAGTCGAAGCTAATATCGGTCAACCACAAGTAGCTTATCGAGAAACAATTAAAAGTAATGCGCAAGCGGAAGGAAAATATATCAAGCAATCCGGTGGACGCGGACAATATGGTCATTGTTGGATCAAAGTGGAACCACAAGAAGCTGGCAAAGGATTTGAATTTGTGGATGAAATCAAAGGTGGTGCTATCCCGCAAGAATATATTGCTCCGATTGGCAAGGGAATCAAAGAGGCGATGGACAATGGAGTTTTGGCCGGGTATCCAATGGTGGATATCAAGGCGACTGTGTATGATGGATCTTTTCATGATGTTGACTCCTCAGAAGCCGCTTTTAGAATTGCTGGTTCGATGGCTTTCAAGGAAGCCTCTCGTCGCGCCAATCCAATTATCATGGAACCGATTATGAAAGTAGTAGTGACGACTCCGGAGAATTTTATGGGAGACGTGGTGGGAGATTTGAACTCTAAACGAGGCATCATCAAAGAAATGAATGACCGTGGCGAAGGCAATGCGCGAGTAAAAGAAATCGATGCCGAAGCTCCGCTTTCTTCAATGTTTGGATATGCCACTCAACTTCGATCCATGACTCAAGGTCGCGCCAACTATGTGATGGAATTCTCTCACTACGCCGAAGTGCCGAAGAATGTGGCGGAAGGAATTATTAGTGGGGATAAGAAATAGAATTATAATGCCCGAAAAATTTAGAATCGTAGAGACGTAGCACTGCTACGTCTTTTTCGTATAGCAGGACATTGTCTTTTTTGTGTTTTAGTCATTAGCTGTCATTAGCTTGCGGGGGGGGGCGAAAATATGCTATATTTTAGGTGTCGAAATAATTTTAATTTTTTAAAATAAAACTATGGGATCACCAGAACAATTCAATCCGCATGATGAAAAATACAAAAAAGTTGAGGACTTGCCGAAGGAAGAGCAAAAAAATTTTGTGGACGTTGAAGGTGGATTTGTTAAAAATGAGGCAGTCAAAGAATTGTCTGATGCTGAGTTAACATCTGAAATAATAAACACACTGAAACAACAAGACACAACTAAGATGGATATTTTGTATCATAGAGCAAAGGAGCTTGATCAAGATAAACAAAGTATACTTAGCCATTATAGTGAATTAGAAGAAGGAAAATTCAATAACATCCCAAAGGAATTATTTGATAATAAAAACTTTGTGTTAGAAGCAGTAAAAATAAATTGGAGAATCATGAAAGATGTTTCGGAAGAATTTAGAAATGATAAAGAAATTTTATTAGAGGCAATTAAGAAAGATGCAAGTGTATTGTTCTGGGCTTCAAAAGAGCTTAGAAATGACAAAGAAGTTGTATTGGAGGCAATTAAAAAAGACACCTATCAATTATTAAAGGCTTCAGATGAACTTAGAAATGACAAAGAAGTTGTGCTAGAGGCAGTTAAAAGAAACGGACTTTCATTAGAATATGCTTCAGATGAACTTAGAAATGACAAAGAAGTTGTGTTAGAGGCTGTTAAGCAATTTCCACCTTCATTAAAAATCGCCTCAGATGAACTTAGAAATAATAAAGAAGTTGTATTAGAGGCAGTTAAAAATGACGGAAGTTCATTGCAGTACGCTTCAGATGAGCTAAAAAATAACAAAGAAGTTGTGTTAGAGGCAGTTAAAAATAATGGTCTCTCGCTACAATGCGCTTCAGAAAAAATTAAAAAGGAAATCGAAAAATATAAACTATAATAAAAGAAGGAAATTATTATCTTGCAGTCGATATTTATAAAAAAATATCAAAAAGTATAAAAGAAAATAATGCGAAAGAAGTAATTAGAAAATTAAAATAATACGGCGAAAAATAATATCAAAAGGAGATAGAAAATGCTTTTAAATAGTTTTTTCCAGTAAAGACGAGGCACTGCCTCGTCTTTTTTGTGTTGTAAAAAATATGATATATTTATAGTAATGATTGTTGCGGTAGAGACGCCCCGTCGGGGCGTCTCTACGGTGCAATATAAAACAAAAATAAAAATGCCCGAAAAATTCAAAAACAAATACACAATTAAATCATCCAGATTATCAAATTACGATTATTCACAAAATGGAATGTATTTTGTGACAATTTGCACGAAAGACAAAGAATATTTTTTTGGGGATGTGAAAAACGGGGAAATGGTGTTGAATGATGTTGGGAAAATGGCGGACAAATATTGGCGCGAAATTCCAGCGCATTTTCCGTTTGTAAAATTGGATGAATTCGTTGTAATGCCAAATCATGTGCATGGGATTGTTGAAATTGCGCGTGATGAAATTAATAATGATTGTGGTGGTGGTGTTTCCTGTAGAGACGAGGCATTGCCTCGTCTCTACAACGGCGCGTATCCACAAATGTCAAAAATTTCACCAAAACCAGGTTCATTATCCGTTATAATCGGTTCATTCAAATCCATTCTTGCAAAAAATTCCAAAAAACAATTTTCAAATATTGGATTTGCCTGGCAACCCCGTTATTACGACCAAATAATCCGCAACGAAATTTCCCTCAACAAAATTCGTGAATATATTCAAATTAATCCCCGGATGTGGGAAAGAGATAGAAACAGTTTAGAGAATATATTTATGTAATTTTCCATTGACACAAAATTTCAAATAAGTTAGCATAAAAATATAAAATAATTTAAAATTTATGTTCGATAAAAAACTCAAAGAAGCGCTGGAGCTCTTGGGAGGGCGAGCAGTAATAAAAGATCAAGAGCAGTATTATGTAATTTTGAGCTTAACGGAATTTAAGAAAATAAAGAAAGAAGGCGTAGAAGGCTTGACAAAACAAGAATTGGTTGATAAAATCAACAATGATATAGCTAGTTGGAAAGTGATGCAAGAAGAAGAGAAAATTGAAGATATGGATCTTAGCGAAATAAGCGAAACGAAAAGTGAGGAAATACGCTATGAAAAGGCCGATTAGTCTTATCCACAAAAGTAAAATACTTGGGGGACTTGCCAAAATAATAAAAGTGTATTAAACTAAATTTTGTAATAATATAACTTAATAAAAAATCGCGACTAATTGCGAATCCGGAGTTTGAGCCGGAATTTTCCGCTCTGGCGGGGGCGCAAAAGTTGTGGCAAAATTAAAACTATGGCAGCAGAAAAATTTGAAAGAACTAAACCTCATGTTAACGTTGGAACTATCGGCCACGTTGACCATGGCAAAACCACTTTGACAGCGGCTATTCTTCATGTGCTTGCTTTTTTAGGAAAAGCTAAGGAAAAAGGAATTGACGAAATTGACAAAGCTCCAGAAGAGAAAGAACGAGGTATTACTATCGCTACTGCTCATTGTGAATATGAATCAGAAAAAAGACATTATGCTCATGTTGACTGCCCAGGACATGCTGACTATATCAAAAATATGATTACGGGTGCAGCTCAGATGGACGGAGCAATTTTGGTGGTAGCTGCCACTGACGGTCCTATGCCACAAACTCGAGAGCATATTTTGCTTGCAAAACAAGTGGGTGTTCCAGAAATCGTAGTATTCTTGAACAAAGTTGATATGGTTGATGATCCAGAATTGGTTGATTTGGTTGAAGCAGAAATTCGAGAACTTCTTACTAAATATGAATTTGATGGAGACAATGCTAAAGTTATTCGGGGATCAGCTCTCAAGGCTCTTGAATCAAAATCAGCCGAAGAAGAAGCGGCTAAGCCAATTATCGATCTTATGGCTGCCCTGGATGAAAAAATTCCGCAACCAGTGAGAGAAACAGAAAAAGATTTCCTTATGCCAATTGAAGACATTTTCTCCATTGAAGGCCGAGGAACAGTGGTGACCGGAAGAATTGAAAGAGGCACAATCAACATCAACACTGAAGTTGAAATCGTGGGGATTAGACCAACACAAAAAACTATTGTCACAGGAATTGAAATGTTTAACAAATCTCTTGATAGCGGACAAGCAGGAGACAATGCCGGAGTATTGCTTCGTGGAACTAAAAAAGAAGATGTAGAACGAGGTCAAGTTTTGGCAAAACCAGGATCAATTACCCCACATACTGAATTTAACGGAGAAGTTTACATTCTAACCAAAGAAGAAGGTGGAAGACATACCCCATTTTTCAAAGGCTACAAACCACAATTCTATATCCGAACAACTGATGTGACCGGAGAAGTAGTGCTACCAGAAGGAACTGAAATGGTTATGCCGGGAGACACAGTAAGTTTTGAAGTTAAGCTAGGTGCTCCAGTTGCTATGGAAGAAGGAATGCGCTTTGCTATTCGAGAAGGTGGAAAGACTGTTGGTGCCGGAGTGGTAACAAAAATTGCAAAATAATCGTTTGCTTTCAGAGCTCGTCTCTCAAGTCTTATGAGGCGAGCTTTATAAAGCATAATTAATAGATTATATTAAAAACTAAATGTTGAAGGTAGACGGAGAAGTAAAACCAAGAATCAGGATTAAGATTAAAGCGTATGATCATAAAATTATTGATCAATCAGCTAAGCTTATCGTTGAAACAGCTCAGAGATCAGGCGCGAGTATTGCCGGACCAGTGCCTTTGCCGACCGAAATAAGAAGGTACACGGTTAACAAATCAACATTTGTTCACAAGGATGCTAGAGATCAATATGAAATGAGAATTCACAAAAGATTGATTGATATAATTAGCCCAACTCCAAAAACGATTGATAGCCTTACGAATCTAGATTTGCCAGCAGGAGTAGATGTAGAGATAAAAATGTAATAAGAAAAGTTATATTTCTAGTTAAAGTCCGGACCTTTCAAAGGATGGGATACTCAACTAGCCAAGAAAGAAATTTCTATAAACTCCCCAAGGAGTTTTGGCTGGTAATAAACCAGTTTTTATTTTTAAAAAAGATGAATAAATTCATATTAGGAAAAAAATTAGGCATGACGACGCTTTACGGCGAAGACGGCGCACTGAATGTGACGCTGGTTGAATGTGCCTCAAAAGTTAGTTTGATTAGAAATAAGGAAAAAAATGGATATCAAGCAATCCAATTGGAAATAGATAAAACTAAGAATAAAAAATTTAAAAAAGAATTCCGAGTGGAAGAAATAAAATTAGAAGAAGGTGCTGTGCTGGATGTTTCAATTTTCGAAATTGGCGACAAAGTAAAGATAAGCGGATTAGGCAAAGCTAAAGGTTTCCAGGGTGTAGTAAAGAGACACGGTTTTGCTGGATCACCTAAAACTCACGGACACAAACATGATCTTCGCGCTCCTGGTGCGATTGGTTCTGGATTTCCTGAACATGTATTGAAAGGCAAAAGAATGGCCGGAAGAATGGGAGGAAAAAGAGTTACAAGTAAGAATATCAAGATTGTTTTTATAGATAAGGAAAAAAATATTTTAGGACTTGAAGGTCCGGTTCCTGGAGTAATGGGACGAATTGTGGAAATAGCTAGCGTTAAATAAATTCTACGAATTACGAATCAATACGAATGTACGAATTACGAATAATTTAAGAGAAAAACTATGGAAATCGCAGTTTATAACAAAGAAGGAAAAGAAATTGAAAAGATAAAATTATCCGAAGCTGTTTTTGGAGTGAAGAAAAATGATGTTCTTATCCATCAGGCAATGGTGGCGATTCAATCAAATCAAAGACAAGTTTTGGCTCACACAAAAAATCGAGGAGATCGAGCTGGATCTGGAATCAAGCCATGGAAACAAAAAGGAACAGGACGAGCACGAGTGGGATCAGTACGAAATCCTGCTTGGAAAAAAGGTGGGGTGGCTTTTGGACCAAGAAATGATCGAAATTTTACCAAAAAAATCAACAAAAAAATGAATGCCAAAGCAATTTTGATGGTGCTAAGCGCAAAACTTAAGGACAATGAAATTATGATTTTGGATAAATTTGATTTGAAAGAAAAGAAAACTAAAGCGATGGCCGATGTCTTAAAGAATCTAAAAATTAGCGCCAAAACATTAATCGCTTTCACAACCTTAGAAAAAGATCTCAGAATTGTTAGTCGAAATCTCAAAAAAACAGAAAATATCCTGACGAGCCAATTAAATGTTTTGGAAATGCTTAAAAATAAATTTTTATTAATGTCAAAAGACTCAATTAAATATTTGGAAGAAAAGTATAATAAGTAAGAGAAAAAAATGGTTGAAGATAAAAAAGTAGAAAATTCAAATATCGCCTCAAAAATACTCATTGAACCATGGATAACTGAAGCGGCAACGATGGCAGGAGAACAGAATAAGTATATTTTCAAGGTGGCTAAAAAAGCAACTAAGATTCAAATTAAAAAATCAATTGAAGAATTATATAAAGTAAAAGTAATAACTGTCAGAACAATCAATATCCCTAGCAAAAAAAGACTCAGAGGCAGAGTACTTGGAACGAAATCGGGCTACCGAAAAGCAATCGTAAAAGTAAAAAAAGGGGAAAGTATTGATTTTTTTGGAGGAAAATAATTTAGAGAGTTAACTCGAACCAATATGGCGATTAAAATTTATAAACGAAATACTGCTGGTAGAAGAAACATGTCTATCGTGAAGTCTTCTATGATAACCGACCGAAAACCGGAAAAGTCTCTTTTGGCAAAACTGACCAAAAAAGCTGGGAGATCGGGAGGGAAAATTTCCGTCCGTCATCAGGGTGGTGGAGCTAAGCAGAGATACCGCAAAGTTGATTTTATGCAAGACAAATTTGGTATTTGGGGACGAGTGGCTTCAATTGAAAAAGATCCAGTCAGAAGCGCTTTTATCGCTCTTGTAATTTATGCTGATGGAGAGAAAAGATATGTGTTAGCGCCGGAAGGCTTAGCTATCGATCAAAAAATAATTTCCCAGGAGAATGCTCCAATTAAATTAGGTAATCGTGCTAAGGTGAAAAATATTCCTATCGGAACAGTTGTTTCTAATTTGGAACTTTTCCCTAGTCATGGTGGACAAATAGCCAGAAGCGCTGGATCAGGAGCAACTCTTACTGCGATAGATCAAAAAACTGCTCAAGTGAAAATGTCCTCTGGAGAAATTCGCTTGATAAGTAGTGAATGCTATGCTACTATCGGTCAAGTAAGTAATTTTGAACATAATTCTGTAACGATTGGAAAAGCTGGAAGAAAAAGACATATGGGAGTGAGACCAGGAGTGCGAGGCTCAGCCATGAATCCAGTTGATCATCCACATGGTGGAGGTGAGGGTCGCCAAGGAATTGGACTTAAACATCCAAAAACTCCATGGGGCAAGATAGCTCTCGGCAAGAAAACCAGAAAGAAGAAAAAATATAGCAATAAATTCATAATCAAAAGAAGATCTAAAAGAAAATAAATGACAAGAAGTCTAAAGAAAGGCCTTTACATTGACGAAAGGCTCATCAAGAAAATTAAAGATAAGAAACCGGGGGATCGAACTCCAATTAAGACTTGGTCTCGCGCCTGCGTAATTTCTCCTGAAATGGTTGGCTTCACTTTTGGTGTGCACAATGGCAAGGATCATATTCCAGTTTTGGTTTCTGAAGAAATGGTGGGACATAAATTAGGAGAATTTTCTCCAACCAAGAAATTTGTGCGCCACGGAGGAAAAATGCAAAAAGAATTAGAAACAGCTGCTAAACAAAAAGAATTAGATGCCGCTAAGGCAGCTAAGGCCTCAACGGATACCAAGAAATAATATTCAATAATTATGAAAGTTAATGCAAAACTAAACAATTTGAGAATCGCTCCAAGAAAGTCAAAATTAGTGGCTGATTTAATCAAAGGCTTAGATGTTTTGGAAGCGCTTGATCAATTGGATGTGCATGTGAAAAGAACCAGTCCGCATATGAAAAAGTTGCTCTTAAGTGCAATTGCTAATTCAGAAAATAATTTTGGTTTAGATAAGAATAATCTGTATGTATATGATGCTAGAGTTGGAGCAGGTCCAACAATGAAACGTTGGATGCCAAAAGCTTTCGGACGAGCCGGTGAAATTCTGAAAAGAACATCGAAAATAGAAATTATACTAGAAGAAAGAGTGGAAGGAAAAAACCGAAAAACTAAGGAAGAAATGGAAGCGGAAATGAAAAAAAGAGAAAAAGATAGAAAGAAAGAAGAGAAAGAGCAAAAAGAAACACAAGAAAAATCCAACAAGGATTTAGATAAAAAGGGTGGTGAAGAACGTGCCAAAAAAGAAACTCCTAATAAGGGTTGGGCAAAAAAAATATTCCAAAGAAAGTCAATGTAATTTAGTATAAATTAGCAAATTATGGGACATAAAGTAAATCCAATTGGATTCCGCATGGGGATAACTCAAGACTGGAAATCTAAATGGTTTAGCAAAAGAGAATATACAAAAAACCTCAAGCAAGATATTGAAATTAGAGGTGGAGTTTCCAAAAAATGGAAAGCGGCTTTTATATCTGAAGTAGAAATAGAAAGATCAGCCAAAATGATTCGAGTAATCATCAAAACTGCCAGACCAGGAGTGCTAATCGGACGCGGTGGCAGTGGCATCGAAGATATCAAGAGTTATATTCAAAAGAATTTTTTCAAAGGTAACAAAAACATGAATTTGAAAGTAGATATTCAGGAAGTTAAGAATATGGAAGAGAGCGCTTCAATTATGGCACAAAACATTGCTGATCAATTGGAAAAAAGATTACCATTCCGAAAAGCTATGAAATCAGCTTTGGAACAAGTGATGAAGAATAAAAATATTAAAGGAGTGAAAATTGAAATGTCCGGAAGATTAGGTGGTGCTGAAATGAGTCGCAGAGAATGGTCAGCCAAGGGAACATTGCCACTTCATACTATGCGATGTGACATTGATTTTTCCCGAGCAACAGCTTATACAACATATGGAACATTAGGAGTGAAAGTCTGGTTGTATAAAGGTGAGGTTTTTCAAAAGAGTGTAAATTAATTATAAAGAAAATAGAATTTTGCAAATATTATGTTGATGCCAAAAAAAGTAAAACACAGAAAGATCCAGCGTGGAGGGAAAATCCGCGGAACAGCTCATCGTGGTAATGAAGTTAGCTTTGGCAGTTTTGGTTTGAAATCAATGGGAGCTAGTTTAGTTACAGCTCGTCAGATAGAAGCTTCTAGACGTGCGATGACTAGATATGTTCAACGCGGAGGAAAAATTTGGATCAGAATTTTTCCTGACAAGCCAATGACGAAAAAAGGTGATGAAACTCCGATGGGTAAGGGAAAAGGTGCAGTTGATCATTTTGTGGCAGTAGTAAGACCAGGGACGATATTATTTGAAATGGATGGTGTGAAAAGAGAAATTGCAAAAGAGGCGATGCGACTCGCAGCTTATAAATTAAATGTAAAGACTAAATTTGTTGAAAAAGAATAATATGAAAATTAAAGAATTACGAGAAAAAAATATTGAAGAGCTGAAAAAAATGCTTTTGGAAAAACAAGAAAAAGTTAGAAAGCTTAGATTTGATATTGCAGTAAAGCAAGTGAAAAATACTCGAGAACTGAGAGGAGAAAAAAAAGATATTGCTCGAATAAATACTTTAATTAGCGAAAAATAATAAAGAAAATGGAAAATAATTCAAACAACAATAAAATATTAGCGAAAAAGAAAGGGCGAGTTGTGAGTGATAAGGGTAATAAGACCGCTATTGTTGCTGTGGATATATTCAAAACTCATAAAAAATATCAGAAAAAATATAAATCAACCAAAAGATATAAGGCGCATGATGAAGAAAATAAATGCAAGCTTGGCGATATGGTAGAGATAGTGGCTTGCCGACCAATGAGTAAGGATAAGAAATATAAAGTAGTATAAATGTGATGCTAATTTACGAATAAACGCTAATCTGCTAATTGCGAATAAAACAAAACGATTAGCAATTCGCAGATTCGCATATATTAGCGGATTAGCATCATTTAAGAATATGATACAAGCTCAAACAAAATTAAAGGTAGCTGATAACAGTGGAGCAAAAATGATTCAATGCTTCAAGGTTTTAGGTGGAACAAGGAGACGTTTTGCCAGTATTGGTGACATCATCGTAGCTTCGGTAAAAACTGCTGAGCCTCGCGGAATAGTGAAAAAAGGGGATAAGGTACGAGCTGTGATTGTTAGACAAAGAAAAGAATTTAGAAGAAAAGATGGATCATACATCAGATTTGATGAAAATGCCGCAGTGATTTTGGATAACAAGGAACCAAAAGGAACTAGAATTTTTGGACCGATTGCTAGGGAAATCAGAGACAAGGGATTTAGTAAGATAATTTCTCTCGCACCAGAAGTTCTGTAATTTAAAGTTATAAGAAATATTATGAAGATAAAGAAAAATGATTTAGTAAAAATGCTCGCAGGTAAAGACTCCGGAAAAACCGGAAAGGTTTTACAGGCGGTTCCTCAAGATGGCAAAGTTGTCGTGGAGGGTTTGAATATAATGAAAAAACATTCTAAACCAAGAAAGCAAGGAGAGAAAGGACAAAGAATTGAAGTGCCAAGAAGAGTTCAGATTTCCAATGTTATGCTGATTTGCCCAAAATGTGCTAAACCTACCAGAATAGGATACAAAATAGTAGCCGGAAAAAAGCAAAGAGTTTGTAAGAAATGCCAAGGAGAAATATAATAAATATTTAGAGAAATACCATGACTAGCATTCGCGAAAAGTATAAAAAAGAAATAGTGGAAAAAATGAAAAAAGAACTTAATCTTTCCAATGATTTCGAAGTGCCAAAGATAAAGAAAGTTGTGGTTAATGTTGGAATAGGAAAATTTTTGAAAGATTCTGCTCAAGTTGAAGATATTGCGAAAACCCTCACCGTTATTACTGGGCAAAAACCATTGCCAACTAAAGCAAAAAAATCAATTGCTGGATTCAAGACAAGAGAAGGATTAGAAATTGGAATGAAAGTGACACTGCGCGGAAAAAGAATGTGGAGTTTTATCGAAAGATTAGTCAAGGCTGCTCTCCCTCGCGTGAAAGATTTTCATGGCTTGAAATCTTCAGCTGTTGATGCAAGTGGTAATTTGAATATTGGGATAAAAGAACAATTGATTTTTCCAGAAATTTTGCCGGAACAAGTAAAAAATACTTTCAGCCTAGAAGTGACAGTAGTCACAGATGCGCAGAATAGAGAAAAAGGTTTAGCACTAGTTAAATCACTAGGATTTCCAATGGAAATAAAAAGTTAATTTATTTAAAGTTTATTAATTGTAGATAAAGAATATGGCGAAGAAATCAACTGAAGCAAGAGCCCGAAAAAAACCTAAATTTTCGACTAGAATAGTCAGACGTTGTTGGAAGTGTGGAAGAAAGCATGGATATATGAGACAATTTGATATTTGCCGAATATGTTTTAGAGAGTTGGCTATCACCGGACAAATCCCTGGAGTTAAAAAAGCGAGTTGGTAATTAATTTTATAAATTATGGACAAAATTTCTGAAATGTTAACTAAAATAAGAAATGCTCAGATGGCTGGGCATAAAGAAGTGGCTATAAAACCATCTAAACTTAGAATTGCCTTAGCCGGAATTCTAGAGAAAGAAGGCTTTGTAGAAAAAACTTCTATGGATGCACAAGGGTTGATAAAGATAATTTTAAAATATTATCAAATTACTCCAACCAGAAAAATTCCTGCAATTAAGGGGATCAAGAAAATTTCTAAATCAGGACAAAGAATCTATATCAAGAACAAAGATATTAAGAATGTTAAGAACAATTACGGCACAGCTATTATCTCTACCTCCAAAGGTGTGATGACGGGAGCAGAGTCAAGAAAGCTTGGATTAGGAGGAGAATATATTTGTGAAGTTTGGTAAAAATAATATAAACTAATATGTCAAAGATCGGAAAAAAAATAATAGCTATACCACAAGGCATTGAGATTAAACTCGATGGTGAAAAATTGGAAGTCAAAGGTCCAAAAGGCACTTTAAATTTGGAAATTAGTCGACAAATTAAAGTGGAAATATCTGACGGAGAAATGAAATTTTCTCGCATCAGAAACACCAAGGAAGCCAATGCTATTTGGGGTCTTACGCGAGCACTAGTGAACAATATGATTGTCGGTGCCAAAGATGGTTTTGAAAAAAAACTAGAACTGCAGGGAGTGGGGTTTCGTATGTCCTTACAAGGAAAAAAATTGGTTATGGCTCTCGGTTTTTCTCATCCAGTTGAAGAGGAAATTCCGGAAGGTTTGACAGTTAAAATTGAAGATAACAATGTTCTTTCAATTTCTGGATTTGATAAGCAGAAAGTAGGACAATTCGCCGCTAATATCAGAGCATTAAAAAAAGTTGAACCATATAAGGGAAAAGGTTTTAGATATCAAGGAGAGAAAGTTAGAAGAAAAGTCGGTAAGAAAGCCGGCGCCGTAAAATAATTAGTAGTGAATGATATTAATATGAAAACAAGTAGAAACAACGCAAGGCTACATCGAAAAAAGCGAATAAAAGCTAAGATTAAGGGTGACGCAAAAAGACCACGCTTAGCAGTTTTCAAAAGTCTCATGGGCATATCTGCTCAGGTTATTGATGATGAGAAATCAACTACAATAGTTTCGGCGTATCTCAAAGAAATAAAACAAGCTAAAAATGATATCGAAGGTGCAAAGAATGTTGGAATCTTGATAGCTAAAAAATGTCTGGAGAAAAAGATTAGTGAAATTGTATATGATAGAAGCGGTTATAAATATCATGGAAAAATAAAGGCGCTAGCGCAGGGAGCTAGAGAAGGTGGACTAAAATTTTAATTTACGAAAATTTTTATGGGCAGAGACAAACGAACAAGAACTAAAAAAGAAAAACCTGAATATGATCAGAAGCTTTTGGATTTAGCTAGAGTGACGCGCGTGGTTAAGGGCGGAAGAAGATTTCGTTTTCGTGCTACCTTGGTTATCGGTAATCGAAAAGGAAAAGTAGGTGTGGGCGTTGGAAAGGGAGCGGATGTGACGGATGCAATCAAGAAAGCTTTTGATGACGGCAAGAAAAACATGATTAATGTCGATGTGAGCAAGAACACAATCGCGCATGATATGTTTATAAAATCAGGCAGTGCTAAAATTATGCTCAAGCCTGCTCCGGAAGGAAGAGGAATTGTGGCTGGTGGAGCGGTGCGCGCCGTGGTTGATTTGGCTGGAATAAAGGATATCATTTCAAAATCATTGGGAACTGCCAATAAATTAAATGTAGCTAGAGCAACTATTGAAGCCTTGAGAACATTTCAAGATTCGAAAAAAAGAGGAGAGAGAGTCAAATAATTTTTACTTAAATTAAAAAAATGCAAGTTAATACTCTAAAACTTAATAGCAAAAAGAAGAAAAGAAAGACTATTGGACGAGGTGGAAAAAAAGGCACCTATTGTGGCAAGGGTAACAAGGGACAGAAAGCGCGAAGTGGAGCGCATGTCGATCCTTTATTTGAAGGTGGACGCTCAACTCTTATCGATCACATGAAAAAGAAAAAAGGATTTAAATCAAGAGAAGCTAAAAAAACCGTATTGTCTTTGGAACAAATTGAAAAGTCGTTTAAGGATGGCGAAACTGTGAATGTTGAATCTTTAGTTAAGGTAAAATTACTTGGCAAGGTTGTGAAAAATGAAAAAATCAAAATTCTTGGTGCGAGCAAGCTTTCCAAAAAACTTTCTTTCAGCCAGGATATTCTTCTATCAAAATCAGCCAAAGAGGCAATTGAAAAAGCCGGTGGTGAAGTAATAGAAAATCAAGAAGCAGAAGACAAGAAATAATTTATCCCGTACAAAATTCCAACAAAGATTTATATAGCTTAGAGATTTGTGTGTGTGGTCGCCTACGGCTTAATTTGAAAATAATTTTAAATTAGTAGAGCGAATTTTTACGGGATGCTCAATTTTATAGCTTCTCGTTCACCCCGCACCAATTTAGAAATATTCAATTAAATTAAGCAAGGTGAAAGCTTATCGCGTATCAATTAGTAAAATTGGTGCGGGGCAAGCTCAAAGATAAAATTGGCATGTTTCAAAAAATAATTCAAATCTTCAAAGTCAAAGAGCTCAGAAATAAGATATTTTTTATCTTGGCGCTTTTGGTTATTTTTCGTCTAGCTGCTAACATTCCTATTCCCGGAATTGATCAAGAAAGACTCAAAATGTTTTTTGAAGGCAATCAATTTTTCGGACTACTTAACCTTTTTTCCGGCGGAGGACTGTCGAGTATTTCTATCGTGATGCTTGGCGTCGGACCATATATTACTTCTTCGATTATCATGCAACTTATGACTATGATTATTCCAAGACTGGAACAAATCTACAAAGAAGAAGGCGAAGCCGGGAGAGAAAAATTCAATCAGTGGACCAGATGGATTGCGGTGCCACTGGCAGCCTTACAAACAATTGGTATGATTTCTCTTTTTCGTTCTCAGCAGATTATGGCGCCAAGCGGAGCGTATGGATTGTTTTCTATTGTGATTGTGGCTACGGCCGGAACAATTTTTTTGATGTGGCTAGGGGAACTGATCACTGAAAAAAAGATTGGCAACGGAGTATCACTTTTGATTTTTGCTGGAATAGTTTCTAGTTTGCCTTCAGCAATTTCGCGCATCATATCTACTTGGGATCCAACACAATTTTTCGCCTATGTTTTTCTACTAGTCGTTGTAATTGGCGCAGTTGGTGCGGTGGTTTTTATGACAGAAGGACAAAGGAACATTCCAATTGCTTATGCTAAGAGAATTAGGGGAAATAAAATGTTTGGCGGAACCAACACCCATTTGCCACTTCGCATCAATCAGGCGGGTGTGATTCCAATTATCTTTGCAATGTCAATTATGCTTTTCCCAGGAATGATCGCTAATTTTTTGGCTAGTTCATCTAACGGCACAGTGGCTAGTGTAGCACGAGCAGTGGGAAGTTTTTTTCAAAATCAATTTTTCTATGGCTCACTATATTTCCTTTTAGTAGTGGCCTTTACCTATTTTTATACGGCTGTAGTTTTTGATCCAAACAAAATTGCAGAAAATTTGCAAAAACAAGGTGGGTACATCCCCGGTATTCGTCCTGGCAAAAACACTTCGGAATATCTTTTCAGAATTATGAATCGCGTGACGCTCACAGGCGCAACATTTCTTGGCCTTATCGCAGTTCTTCCTTTCATCGTTCAGGGTTTTACTAAAATCGGTTCTATCTCAATCGGTGGCACCGGACTTTTAATTGTGGTTTCAGTGGTCATCGAACTCATTCAACAAATTGAAGGGCAATTAGTGATGAGGGATTATGAAGGCTTCTAAATATCATGCAACATGAAGCATAAAACATATAACAAAAAACGAAGTTATATCATTACTGTTTCATGTTTCATGTTTTATGTTTCATGAACATAGTTATCCTAGGTCCACAAGGTTCTGGCAAGGACACACAAACCGAAATGTTAGCAGAAAAATTCTCCCTAGAAAGAGTGAATATGGGAAATTTTTTGCGTGAGGTTGCAAAGCTTGACACACCACTGGGAAAAGAAATTTATCAATATCAAAACGTGGCTGGCGCGATGGTACCTAGTCGCATTCTCAAGGAAGTGCTTGGAATAAAATTAGCTTCTTTTGCTCGTGAACAGAATATCATTTTTGAAGGTGTACCAAGAATAATGGAACAAGCTGAATATTTTGATAAGGCACTTCTAGAATCGGGACGACATTTAGACAAGATAGTTTATATAAACATTCCAGAAGAAGAAACTCTAAGGAGAATTTCCAAAAGATGGATGTGCCAAAAATGCAAAAGAATTTTGATCAAAGGAAAAGATATCCAAAGCGAAGAGAAAAAATGTCCTGATTGTGCTGGAGAGATTATGCAAAGAATCGATGATACAAAAGAGGTGATTATGAAAAGATTGAAAGTATTTCAAAATGAAACTATTCCAGTTATTGAGCATTATAAAAAACAAGGCAAACTAATTGAAGTGGATGGATGTCAGACAATTGAAAAAGTGTTTGAAGATATTTTGGAAAAATTATGATAGTGATAAAAAACGAAAATGAAATAGCGTCGATGCGTCGGGGTGGAAAAATACTGGCGATGATTATGAGTGAAATTGGAAAAATGATTGCCTCGGGCGTAAATACACAGGAGTTAGACAAGCTGGCTGAAAGGCTTGTTTTTGATAATGGAGGGACACCAGCCTTCAAAGGTTATGGTGACAAAACCAATCCCTATCCCGCTACGATTTGCGCTTCAATCAACAATGAAATTGTGCACGCTATTCCAAGTGTGGAAAAAATAATAAAAGAGGGAGATTTGGTGAAAATTGACATCGGAATGGAATTTGAAGGGATGATCACTGATATGGCGCGGACTTTTTCGGTTGGTGCGATGAGTCCCGAGGCGCATAAAATTATGAATGTGACAAGAGAAGCCTTGGACGCAGGAATTGCCAAGATTAAGTCGGGCGCAAAGCTGAGTGAATATTCGATTAGTGTGGAAAGCTATGCCCGCTCAAATGGTTTTTCAGTTATCCGAGATTTGGTTGGGCACGGTGTCGGGAAAATTCTCCACGAAGATCCAGTTGTGCCAAACTATCACTGGAGCGCTAAGGATATAATTTTGAAAGAGGGGATGACTCTGGCGCTGGAGCCAATGATAAACATTGGAACACATAAGATAAAATTAGGAAGCGACGGCTGGACATATCTGACGGATGACGGAAAACTTTCTGCACATTTTGAAGATACGGTGGTGGTGAAAAAGGGTGGGTGTGAGATTTTGACGAGATAATGATTTGAAAGCCCCCTCGCCCGTACTCGGGAGAGGGTTGGGGAGAGGGCTCTCCTGGATATGAGAGGGAGAAGGATAAATAAAAAAGATTGAATAATTTCTGCAAGTTTGTTCCCTCTCTGTCCCGATGATTACATCGGGACATCTCTCCCAGAGGGAGAGAAGGGATAAGGAAAAAGTTTTTTGAAATAAAAAAAACCGGAGGGCGTCTAAGATGCTAGACACACTCCGGTTTGGCCGATAAAAGCCCTAGGTTCTTTTTAGATGCAAATGCGTTGGGAGGTTACACCTTCCCCTTACATCCGCTTCAATTTGAATATTATTTTCTTCCTGTGGGGTAGTAGCGGTTTTTGATCGGAAATAAATTCTTGTCGCTAACAGAGCCATGAGGAGGCCTGCCGTAACAAATTTCATGAGAATAATTTCGTCATACAACACGAAACCATTCCTGTAAAAATCTATTCCGATATCCATATTAAGGGAAATTGGTATCGCACTGATTACGCCACCAGCTATAACCACCAGAAAAAATAATTTAATTAAACGTTGTTTCATTTTTTATCTCCTAATTTTAGGGTTTAAAATGAATTGATATTGATGGTCGCTAGGCTCAGCGACCGCTATTAAGAACTATTTTATTCACTAACTTATAATTATACTACTTAAATGAATAATTGTCAAGAGCAAAAACCGAATACCCCTCAAATAAGCCATATTCTTGGCATCGACTATGGGAAATCCAAGGTTGGTTTGGCTTTGGCGGACTCGGAGACCAGAATTGCTTTCGTTTATACTACACTTCCAAACGACAAAAATTTTTTGGAGAATTTAGTCAAAATTATCGAAAAAGAAAGCATTGGTAAGATTATAATTGGAATTCCCACACACGTCAATCACGAAGAAGCGTTATATGAAGGCGAAAAATTAGGCGCAAGGATTGCTAAAGTTTTGCCTGAGATAGAAATCGAATATCAAAACGAAATGTTTTCCACAAAAATGGCGCAGGCGAATCTTTTGGAAAAGGGGATGAAAAATGTGGGCAAGTTTGATGACAGCGAGTCCGCCAAGATAATTTTGCAAAGCTGGTTGGATAAGTCATGTATCATATAGCATGAAGCATGAAGCATAAAACATGAAACAAAAAAGGTGGTTTTCATGTTTCATGAATTTGTGATATAATTTAAATGTAAATTGTGTCATGCTGAACTTGTTTCAGCATCTCTATTAGTAACAAAAATTATAATAAGATCCCGAAACAAGTTCGGGATGACAATTAATAAACATTAACACACAAGAGAAATGGAACAAAAACTGTATTTATCTGTCATCATTCCTGCGTATAAGGAAGGGGAAAGAATCGCGGAAAATTTGGCGGAGTGTGAAAAATATTTCGCGGATAAAAATTATGAATACGAAGTCTTGGTTGTCGTTGACGGTTCTCCGGATAACACAGCCGAAGTAGCGAATAGATTTTCGACGAGGTTGAAAAATTTTCGAGTAATCGATAATAAGGAAAATCATGGCAAAGGCTATGTCGTGCGCCAAGGTCTCTTGGAGGCGAAAGGAGAATACCGACTTTTTTTTGATGCAGACGGTTCAACTTCTATAACGCACCTCGATTCATTTTTGCCGGAATTTGAAAATGGATATGACGTGGTAATGGGTTCGCGAGATATCGCTGGCTCTCATATTCAAGTTCATCAAGCTAGATGGAAAGAGCTATTTGGCGATATGGGAAATTGGGCGATTAGAATAGTCTTGGGGCTTTGGAGTTATCCTGATACTCAATGTGGATTCAAAATGTTGTCTGGCGAAGCGGCCGATGCAGTGGCTAGTCGAATGGTGGTGGACAGGTTTGGTTTTGATTTTGAATTGGTCATCCTATCTAAAAAACTTGGATTTAAGATAAAACAAATGCCGGTGCGTTGGATGAATGAAGAAGGTTCAACAGTTAGTCTCACTGGGCCAAATGGATATTTCCAAGTACTTTGGGATTTAGGGAAAACCAGAATGCGATTATGGGCTGGGAAATATAAAATAGGAGAGTATAAAA
>DCUU01000015.1:0-126 GCA_002328565.1 Candidatus Moranbacteria bacterium UBA2206 | reverse complement strand
CGGGGGATTGGGTGGTAGTTTCCAAAATTCGCGCGCGTCGTCCGGATGAGTTTGCTAAAAAAGAACAAGATTTAACGCAGGAAGACCCAAGCGAATGTTTATTTTGCGATCCGGAAAAATCTGAGC
>DCUU01000010.1:1049-13740 GCA_002328565.1 Candidatus Moranbacteria bacterium UBA2206 | reverse complement strand
TTAGATTTTGGATGATGTACTGCGTATTCTTGACTTTTTTCCATTTTTGTGCTAGTATTCACCGTTGACTATAGAAGTCGACACGGCTCAGAGCCGAATGGTCGGTTCCTTGACAATTTAATTTACCCTGTTGAATAATTTTGCTTTAGCAAAATAAAAAATGTAATCATTTTTTATTCAATAGGGTAGACAAAAAAACAATCAGTTCAATTTCCGTCCACAAGACGGAGGAAGGTAGGACAAAATGGCTATTTTAAGAGAAGTATATGACAGATTATCCGGCGCTATAAAAGTCATCCTTGGAAGTGCGGTTGCGGTTGGACTTTTCGATTTCTTAAAAGGAATCGCCAAGGAAAAAGGAGCTCAAGCGGGAGTAGATTTTATTAAAACTCTCGCCACCGGCAAAGGGCTTGGTGATCAAGCTGTCTACGCTTATATTTTAGGGCGTTGCAACTTGACATTGATTGAAAGAAACCTTCTTATCCGAGCCATCGAAGAATTAAGAGCAAGCTCGGAAAAAGAAAGGCAAATCGCTGACAACTTTGTCATCCTTGTCGCTCTTAGTGATCCAGATCCAAAAAATGGGAAACGTCCAGGGGAAAAAATTATCCATGGATTTATCCATCGGATTGATGAGTACCCGACTGATGCGGAAAAAATTCAGATGATTAAAGATAATGTTGTTCACATCGGTACTGACGCAGAAACGAAGAAAAAAGTTGCCATTGTCCAAAAATGGGCAATTGAGGCTTGGAAAAAACTTCTTCCTCTTCTCGATTCTGGAGTTGGAAAAGTTGGAGATGGAATATTGTTTGTCACTAAAAAGGTTGACCGGCAATATGAAGAGAGGCTTGCTCGAAGTTTCGAAAGAACTCGTCGAAGAAAAGCTAATAAGCTCAATTGGATAAATCCAATTTTGTGGCTTGAATCGTTTATTGATCTTGGATAAAAAATACACCGCAAAAGGAGACATGCAATGAATAATTTTTTTAGCTCTATAGGAGCATTATTTACAACGCTCAGAAATATCGGCACGGAAGAATATAGGGGAATAAAAAATACCCTCATATATCTTCTAGTAACTTTCTACATTCTCTGCTTGTTCCAATGGCTTTTTAATGGTCATGGCATAGTCAGATTACTTGGCTACGTGCTGTGCATTGGAAGTATGCTTTTACTTTTCAGAGTTCCCAGGCTCATAAGATTAGCTGGACTTGGGGAGATCTTGGAAACATTTAGATTGACCCAAGAAAATCCGGACAATGGAAATGACAGTATTCCAGATATACTGGAAAATCAATTAATTTCGGCTATCTGGAATATGACAGAGAAACTATTTTTTCTCCACTCCATGTCCTGTCTGTTGATTCCAGTACTTCCTATAAAGAACAATCCGGAAATTATCCCTGTTTTCACGATTACGGCCGTAGCAGTCTTCCTGTTTATCTGGAGAACTGGTGGAAACTGGGTTCGTCCAATCGGACTTATTGTTTCCTTGTTATTTTTGGCCATTCACCTATCGTTTCTTTTCCCTCAACCGAAATTTTACTTCAATGAATTATCTGAGAAAATTCCGGTTTCTATGATACCAAGCGGTCCGGCCGAAATGGCAAATGAAGTTGCTGAGCTTCGCAGTAAACAAAGGGGAAAGATTCTCCAGGAAGTTTATAAAAATGCTCTGGAGTGGCAACAAAAAAACCCCAGTCGCGATCTTCCAGAAGATATTAAACTTGAAATTGCGGCCGCAAAAAAAGGGCTCACACTGAAGGAGTACAAAAAACAACTTAAAGCCGAAGCTGAGTTAAAAGCTAAGGCCGAAAAAGAAAGGGGGGGCAAGAAAACCTTAATCGAGACCGTCAATACTGACGGGTCAAGATTCCCTAGAAACTTTCAGAGTTTCTTACTGCCCGGGGAGTATAATTTAAGATTCAATCCAATTGAGGCAGAAACTGGTGCAAAAATCTCCATCCGCCTGCCCAACGGACAAGTAGAGGAAAGATTAATCGAAAATAATTTCGTATCCATAGGAAAGGAGGAAAAAGGATGCGGAATTAAAACAACAACCCCCGCAATGGTGCGAGTACTCGCACCATAAGCAGAATAACAATAAGGGCAGTGGGTCACTCATGACTCCTGCCCTTAAATTTTGCAAAAAAATCAAATATTACAAAAGAAAGTGAAATAAATTTTTTCTCTACACTAGATTCCCGCTGGAATTTATCCTCGTAAAACGGGAGCGGGAATGACATTTCCTAAAACATCGAACTCGTTGCGCGTAGCGCTGTGTCGATGGCGCGGATGATCACAAATCCAGAAAGCGCTACAATTATCCCAATGACCGAATAGGTCATATTTTTTTTGGCCGTTTCAATCATTTTGTCATCTCCTGACGCCATAAGATATTGCCCGCCGGAAATAATGAAAGCAATAAGAGTGATGATGCTGATAAGCCCCAATAACCATTTCACGACATTCACTAAAACACTTTTCACTCCGGGAGAATCCGGCAAGCCCATCGCCGCAATCGTATCAAAATCCAATCCGCCAGCGCCTTGACTTGTTGTTGTTGATGAAGAGTCCTTATCTGTTGTTTTTTCACTCATATTCTGAATAAAATAATCGGCAAATCTTTTCGCTTCATTACCATAAAAACCATTACTGCTTATCAAATTACAATCAAATCCAGGTGCTTTTATCCGTACACACTGATCAGCTAAAGCGTCCAAATAAGCTGGCATTGTAGAACAATTAGAGGTAGCCAAAAGATTCTTGCATTGATTGGTTAGAATTGCTGGATCATTATCATGCGTACATTTTTGATTACTTGAGTTACATTGCGAATCATAAGCAACCGGAACATTTGTCGCTACTGTCATTTCATTTTCATTCTTTTTTTCATCATAAGGAATTTTCCCCAAACAACATTTCTCACCTGTCTCACAATCGCCTTTGTTAGTTTTATCTTCATTTGTACAAATAGTTTCCTCGTCAACGCATACTCCATCTCTTGCGCCACAACCTCGCGAAGTATCTGCTAGACAACAAATGTAAGAAGTACCACACTTATTGTTCACATCTGCCGTTTCAAAAACATTCAGCGGGCAACCTCCGGAACTTCTGTTATAGCACAAGCCTGCATCCCCTTGACCACATTTTATTAGCGATGGACTTTGATATGTTCCACTGTTAGAACCTCCTGTGTTGGCAGGAAGTGAAGAGGAAGATGAAGCAGATGCAATAGGTTTAGTATCCACCTTTGGAGCACAGCAATTTCTGCCAAACCAGCAATCAGTGCTTTGGATTGGAGTTGGATCTAATCCTTCCGAACATGCTCCAAACTCACAATTCCCTTTTCTTCCACTCGCATCTGCACATGAAGTCATAGAATCAGTAGCGACTGGCGGTATCGGCTTACAACATAACGTAGCGAATGAATTCTCTGAGCATGTTGTTAAATCTCCCATATCCTTCTCGAATCCTGATGAGCAATACAAAGTTTGGCATTCCCCAAATGGTGGTACCTTAGCAGAACCACAAACATTCACTGCTGAAACCTTACCCACTGGCAAACAAAAGATAATTGCAACTAAAATAAAGAATGATATTTTTTTTATTTTTATATTATATTTCATAAAATATTTTTTATATTAGAATGAATTTCCATTGAGCATATATCGCGCCGCTTGAAAAATCACAAAACCGGAGAGACCAACAATCACACCAATAATTGAATAGATCATTGCTTTTTTAGCCTTACCCGCCTGAGTTTCATCTCCCGCAGCCGTGAGATACATTATCCCAGCAATGATAAAACCGATAATTGCAACTATACTCAAAATTGCCAGCATCCAATATAGAATATTTTCTATGATTCCAAAAATCGATCCTCCTGGCAAGCCATAAGCATTATTACCTAATCCGCCACCGCCACTACCACTACCAGCTCCAATTCCTAGACTCCAATTACCTTCGCTATCTACTCCGCCTCCAATTGAAAAACCCGCCAAGACAATTTTTGGAAGCATCACTATTGCACTAATATATAGCGCCATCAACATTTTTTTTGTTTTTTTCATTTACCCTGTTAAATAAGATTTGCATCTTTTTTATAAGATACAGCTTATTTAAATTATATTATTTAATTTTCACCCTTGATTTGTTTAGTATATGCAAATCTAATTTTAATTTTTTTAAAAAAATTAAAATTATTTAACAGGGTGAATTTTATTATTAAAACATCTGCCCATTTAGCAAATAAGCTGCTGCTTGAAAAATCACAAAACCGGAGAGACCAACAATCACACCCAAAATCGAATAGGTCATCGCTTTTTTAGCTTTGCCCGCTTGAGTTTCGTCGCCTGCGGCTGTGAGATAGAAAATTCCCGCAATCACAAAAGCAATCAAAGAAATTACCTCTAGCATTCCCAGTAGCCAAAAAACTATATTAGAAATAATTCCCAAAATCGGCGATTCAGGTAAATTAAGATTTGCTATATCAGGATCCTCAAGATCCCATTGCGCCAGAATTTTCGTTGGCAGAAAAAAATAAGATAGAGAAATTGTAATTGATAGGATTTTATTTTTCATTTTATTTTAATAATTATTTGTGTCATCCTGAAATCATTTTTTATTCGTGTCATCCTGAACTCGTTTCAGGATCTATTCTCTTGAGATTCTGAAATAAATTCAGAATGACAATTTTTTAATTTTATTTTTATGTACTTGTAATTTATGTTTCATGATTAAAATTATACCACACTTTTTCAAAAAAACAAAAACCGCCGATTTTACTCAGCAGTTTTTGCCTTAAATGTATTTCGAAATTTCAAAATAAAAAATACTTTAGAATCCGCTTTGAGCCCCAAGCATATTCTTGGCAAAATTCAAAGCTACAAGTCCGGCTAAAGCCACGATCACACCGATAATAGAATACATCATAGCACTTTTAGCTTGGCCAATACGCGTTTCATCTCCTGCTGCAGTCAGATATAGAATTCCAGCAATCGCAAAACCGATAACACCGACTATCCCCACAACTGCCAAAAGCCAGTACATTATATTAGAAATAATATCCATCACAGAGCTCGTTGGAAGTCCTGTTCCTGTCGGCGTAGTAAGCTGAGCACTTACTAAAACTGGCATCAAAAGCAACGATCCAGAAATCATAGAATAGGCCACTTTTTTAATTTTATTTTTCATATTTCCACCTACCTTTCTATTTTCACCCTGTTAAATAATTTTGCTTTAGCAAAATAAAAAATGCAATCATTTTTTATTTAACAGGGTTAATTTTTATTTCTATTTTATTTCTATTTTCTTTATACTTATTTCGCCATCACTCCAATAAGTCCTGCAATTTGCCTCGTCACAACCAAGGCACTGAGTGCCACCACAATTCCAATTATCGCATAGGTGATTATCTTCTTGCCGGAATCAATTTTCTTCTCGTCACCATAAGCAGTAAGATACATTCCCCCACCAATGACTAGTGCAATTATAGCAAGAATTCCGAAAATTGACAATAAAAAATTCAAAACATTAATTGCGATTTCTTTGATCGTGAGCGCTTTGTTCACCCATGCATCCGCTGATCCGCCAGTGTCAGAATTAGATTCCAAAATAATTTTGATTTGTTTGAGAAATGTCGGCGAAGCCAAGGCAATTGCGAGACCCACCGTCGCGCCCGTCCAAGTTTTTTTCGCTCGCGTCACCATCGCTTCATTACCCGCCGAAGTCATATACATAATTCCCCCAATGATAATGAAAATCACCGCGATAATTACAATCAGCCCCATTAGATTATTCAAAATTGAATCCAGAAGGCCCGAAACTGTTGTGACACCAATTGGATTGGAAAATTCTATTGAATCGGAAGAATTTGCGACATCTGTATCTGTATTTGTATCTGCATTAGTATTATCCACATTAGTACAAGTAGTAATATCTTGACAATTTTCTGTTTTCATTGTTTGCCCCGGAAGACATTTATTCGTGGTAGAATCTGGCAAAAAACAATTATTATAAGCATCCACACAACACCCAGCCGCCTGCGTTAAATTATAGCTTCCCAAAAACCCCCCCACTAAAATCACACCCAGCAAAATAATTTTTATTTTTTTCATTTTTTATCCCCCACCACTTTTTATTTACGCCTCTTGGCGTTAATAAAAAATCATGAGATTTGAATTTAAATTATGTTATTTTTAATTATCAAAACTATTTTAATTTTACTAAAAAATAAAAAGTGGTGGGGGATTAATTACAAATTATTCACCCTTTGCACCGCCGTTTTCAAAGCATCAGAAACTGTCGCTTGACCTTTGTTGACATTGTCAATCATTTCGGTAAAAATACTTTCCACAGCAGTCGAATCTTTTTGTCGCCAACTTTTCGCCACTAGGTTGCTAGTTGCAAAAACTCCAACCTTTGGATCAGTTTTTTGTAGTTCAATCAGATCGCGCCGTGCTGCTGGTTGTTGAGTTTTTAAAAGAAAATTCACGGCTGGATCAAAATTAGGATTAGCTTTTTGTCCAACTCCCGATCCCGAAGCAGTGTTAATAAAAGAACCGTCCGGTTTAGTGCTGAAATATGTCAAGAAATCCCAAGATTCTTTCACTCTCGTATCATTATTCACTGCCGGAGTATTAGGTGAAATCTTAGAGATTGCATTTTTAGCCACTACAAATCCCCAATAATTTGCCACGTTCACTGCTGGTTTATTTTCAAATTGCGGCACTGGCGCAATAGCAAAATTTAGTTTTGGCGATTTAGCTGAAACCGTATCAATGTTCCAAGAATAATTTATCATCATAGCTGTTGTTCCTTCCGAAAAAGCATCAATAGAATAGTGCATATTTGAATTCCAGATATAATTAAACGAGTTTGAATTAGCAAATTGTGTATAAAAATTCAAAGCTTCTTCTCCGGGATAAACTGCTCCTCCCGAATTTGAACTTACTCCATAGATAGAATTGCCAAAAGCCACTCTGCCACTCTTATCAATCATCTCTGTTCCATTTTGAAGCATTATAAGATTTAGAATATCTGTCGCCCGATTAACATTGCCCACTGTGCCCAAAGCTGCACCTGATCGGTTAATGTTTCCCAAAGAATCAACGCTCGTAAGTTTTATTGCATCATCGATAAATTCATTCCAAGTTTTTGGTGGATTCGCGATACCAGCCTGACTCAAAAGATCTTTGTTATAGTAGAGAGCCAAACTGTCAACTGACAATGGCACGCCATAAATCTTCCCTTCATTCATAAAATCACTCACCGCCACATCCACAAAATTATTTTTGAATTTTTGTTCTGTTATCATTTTCAAATCTGTTGGAACAGGCGCCACAGCAACCTTATCAGAGAAGGCCGGCATCCACAAATTATTAACCATAAATATATCCGGACCTTGTCCTGAAGCTAATGCTTCGATAAGTTCTCTGCGATAAGAATCGTAAGCTATTTTTTTATATGTTATCCTAGCAACATTAGGATTCAAAAAGCTATAGTTATCAAAAACCTCTCGCAAAGCCAGTTCTTGATCTAGTGGCCCCCAAATTTCCAAATTTAAATCATATAGATGTGAACTTTTTTCCTTGCATCCGCAACCGGAGACAATCAAAACTGTCCCTAAGAAAAAAATTGCTAAGATTATTTTTTTTATTTTCATTTACCCTGTTAAATAAGATTTGAGTCCCTCAAGGAGAAACAAACTTACTATTTTATTTTTAAAATCTACTTATTCACCCTTATTTATATGAGCTTAGAATTTATTTAACAGGGTGAATTTTCTACTTACTACTTTTTGAGTATCAACCCGAAATGAAAATTACTTACATTTATTTTTTTCCAAACAGAAAGATCATTATTATCCAAAATGGACATCAGCTCATCCTGTGAAACTCTCAAATTCATATCTGGTCCAAGTGATTGATCCTTATCTTCCCAATCGATAAGCAGAATTTTTCCACCAACCCTTAGGGTTCTCTGCGCTTCTGCTAAAACTTCCTGTTTCTTTTTATTTTGATAGAGCATGTTAATAATAAACACCCAATCTACACTTTCATTTTTAATTTTTGTCACTTTTTCTTCCAGATTAGCTCTAAATGCATCGATATTATTCAAGTCTAATGTTTTTAATTGGCTTTGTATTGCTTCAATTTTTGACGGCTGAATATCAATTGCATATACCAAACCATCGCCACCAACTTTTTTTGCTACTGAAAAAGTGAAGAAGCCTGTGCCACAACCGAAATGAGCCACCTTCATTCCAGGCAAAATTTCCAGTTCAGAAATTATTTTATCTGGATTTAAAAATTTAACTGCAAAGTTTGATCTATTGTCTAAATTCATTTTTCTATTTTTATATTACTACTCATTATATTACAATAAATTTGTAAATTTAACAACACTAGAATTATCCCTTACTAAAAAATTTGATAATATCTCAATATTCTTGTAGATTAAATAGTATGGAAAGGAGGGTTGGCAGAGTCCTGCCTGTCGGCAGGCAGGGGTCGAAATAATTTATATAAGGAAGAGTGGCCGAGTGGTTGAAGGCGCGGCTCTCGAAAAGCCGTAAGGCAGAAATGTCTTCGTGGGTTCAAATCCCACCTCTTCCGCAAACTGAAGAGAAATGTATAAGTCCTAAAAACTTTACATTACCTATATTAAATGCTAGCCTAAAGGAAGTTAGATTTAGAAAAATATGGCAATTATTGGAAATTTTATTCAAAATAACGCGAATCTGATATTTTTAGTTTTTTTTGGACTATTTTTGATTTTTCTTTTTTGGATCATAATTCTTCAAATTCAACTTTCTAAACTTAAAAAGAAAAATAAGGCCTTTTTTGCTGAAAGTTCAGTGAAAAACATCGAAGAGCTAATTTTGGCTCATTCTAAAAACCTAAAACTCCTCGACAAGGACATTCAGGAACTCTATAATATCTCCAATCAAATCAATAATCTGGCTGGACGCGGGTTGCATAAGTTCGCTTTGATCCGCTTTAATCCATTCAAGGATGTAGGCGGTGATCAGAGCTTTTCTCTGGCGCTACTCAACGGGAAAAATGATGGCATAACTATTTCCTCCCTTTTTACTCGAGAAGGCGCTCGCATTTATTCCAAATCAATTATTGGTGGTGTTTCACAAAAACATCCGCTGACTGAAGAAGAGAAAGAAGCTATTGCCTTGGCTATAAAAAATCAAAAGATAAAATAATTCATTAGAAAAATATACATGCCTGATATAACTATCAAAAAAATATCCCTGCCTCAATCTATCACTGTCAAAAAATTCAGCGAAGTTTTGAACACGCCGATTAATATTGTCATTACTGAACTGATGAAAAATGGCATCCTGGCCACCATAAATGAAAAGATTGATTTTGAAACTGCCTCAATTATTGCTTCTGATTTAGGTTTTGAAGTTTTCGAAGAGCTAATTGAAACCGGCGAAGGCATGACGATTGAAAAATTGAACGAAGAAATGAAAAAAGAAAAAGAATCTGGCGAAAATTTGAAAAGTCGGCCACCAATTGTAACAATACTTGGACATGTTGATCACGGCAAAACAACTCTTTTGGATACTATTCGAAAAGCCAATGTCGCGGCCAAGGAATCTGGTGGAATTACTCAACATATCAGTGCCTATCAAGTCAAAAAGAAAGGTCAGCTCATTACTTTTGTTGACACCCCAGGACATGAAGCTTTCAGCGCTATGCGCGAACGCGGAGTGAGCATCGCTGATATCGCCGTTTTGGTTGTGGCTGCCGATGATGGAGTGCGTCCACAAACCAAAGAAGTTATCGAATACCTGCTAGCTAAAAAAATTCCAACTGTGGTAGCCATCAATAAAATCGACAAACCGGAAATAAATATTCAAAGAGTTAAACAAGAATTGGCTGATGCCGGAATAGTTTTGGAAGAATGGGGCGGACAAGTTCTTTCGGCCAAAATTAGTGCTAAGCAAAATATCGGCATTGATGATCTTTTGGAAAATATTCTCCTTATCGCTGAGGTGGAAGATTTCAAAGCTAATTTCAAACGTGATCCATTGGGAATTATTTTGGAATCACATCTTGATCCGCAAAAAGGTCCAGTCGCAACCGTGCTAGTTAAGACTGGCACACTCAAAGAAGGTCAGGATGTTATCGCAGGAACAAGTTCTGGTCGAATAAAAAGGATTGAGGATTTCAAAGGTACGCGTATCAGTGAAGCTGTTCCAGGCACACCCGTGAGTATCATAGGTCTGCACTCTTCACCCAATTCTAATGATATTTTGCAAGTTGCTCCAGAAAAATCTCAAAGCAAATCCCATTCACAAGGCGGACTTTTGCAAAATTCTGAAGGAGAAGCTTTCAGCGCGCAAAAAATGATGCGCGTAATTGCTTCGGAGAAAATAAAACGATTGAATGTAATTTTGAAATCTGATGTGCAAGGATCACTAGAAGCGCTTGGTCAAATTTTGGGTGAGATAAAATCAGAAGAAGTCGCTATCGATTATATCGCGACTGGAGTTGGTAATATTACTGAATCTGATGTTCGTTTAGCTGGAACTTCTGGCGCAATTATTTATGGCTTTAGCGTAGAAACGACGCCTGTCGCCAAAAGAATGGCTGAAACTGCCAAAGTAGAAATCAAAAATTATAAAATTATTTATGAACTCGTAGAAGATGTCAAAAGCAAACTTGTAGCTATGCTTCCACCAATCATCGAACGAACTGATTTTGGAAAAATGAAAGTACTGGCACTTTTCAAAACTGGCAAAGGTGACATGATTATTGGTGGCAAAATTACCAATGGCAAAATGGTCAACAGTTCGCTCATTGAAGTTATGCGAGGCGAAGAAGTTATCGGTAAAGGAAAATTAAATAACCTACAAGAAAACAAAGTTAATGTAGATGAATGTGTTTCTGGTAAAGAATGTGGAATAACTTTTCTGGGCAACACCAAAATCAAAGAAGGCGACATTCTTTTGAGCTATAAAGAGGAAATAAAACAAAGAACACTTTAAAAACAGTAAACGGTTAATTGGAAATTAGAAAGTAGTTTAAGAAATTCGAAATTAGAAAATGGATAAAAAACTTTTTTCTTTTTTCTTGAACCAATTTCTATTTTCTTTTTCACTTATTTCTAATATTTATGAACGCGCGAATTGAAAGAATTAACGAACTAATTAAAAAACACACCAACGATATTATTCTCAAAAACCTCTCTTTGAAAGACGGGGTTTTTATTACCATCGCCAAGGTTGACACCACTCCCGATCTTCGCTATACTCGAGTGTTTGTTAGTATTTTCCCAGAAAAAGAAATTTCCTATGCCATGAAAACATTGGAAAAGGAAGTCTTTCAAATTCAGGGCAAACTCAACAAAAAACTCCATATGCGTCCGCTACCAAAAATTGAATTCCGCCTAGATCTCACAGAATCGCAGGCGGATAAAATTGAAAAGATTTTAAAAGAAGTTCAATAAGGTGCGGCATGAGTCGCATTTTATGAACAATAAAATAGATAGAAATTCGTACGATTAATTTTATCGAGAGCTTACGAAGGCGTTTGGATAGCCTTAAAATCAACCAAATTACTACTATGCTGTCGGGATTTTATTTTACTAAAAAATTTCCACGCCGAAGCGCGTTCGATAAAAATAAGCGTACAAATTAAAAAATTACTCGGATGTCCAAATATGCTCAACAGTTTAATACGCTAAACTTCGTCATCAAAGAATCTCAAGATATTCTTCTTTTTGCGCATTCTCGTCCGGACTCTGACACGGTCGGTTCGGCCTTGGCTCTATATGAATATATAAAATCTCTAGGAAAAAATGTTGATATCGCCTGCTTTGATCCCTATCCAGAGTATCTTCGAAGTCTTTCTGATAATTATTTTCATTTTCCCGCCACACTGGATCTCAAAAAATATAATCTTGTGATTGCCGTGGACAGCGTTGAACGAGGTTTTCAAAAAGTTTACCCCGTTAAATCCTCGCAAAGCGAGGACGCTAAGGGCGTATTTAATGGGGTTAAGAATGGATTCTTAGAAAATCAAGTAATTGCACTTTTGGATCATCATCCCGATATTACCATAAAAGGCGACATCAATGTTATCGACCCAAACTATTCTTCTGTTTGCGAAATTATTTATGATTTTTTAGAATTTAATAAAATTAAACTAACCCGAAACATTTCCACTTTTTTGCTTTTGGGAATCTTGGGCGACACAGGAATGTTTCAACACTCCAATACCACAGCGCACGTAATGGAAATTGCCTCAAACTTAATGAAAAATGGCGCGCCAATTACCAAAATAATTAACATTGCCTTTTCTAACAAAAATATTTCCACCCTGAAACTTTGGGGTAGAGCTTTTGAAAAAGCCAAAATCAATCCTGAAAACGGAATGATTGTTTCGGTTCTCACGCAAAAAGAAATGGATGATTGTGGCGCCACAGCCGACGACATCGCTCAAGTTTCTGGAATCCTAAACACCGTCCCAGGCACAAAGTTCGCCCTTATTCTTTCCGAGCGCGGTGGCGGGATAATCAAAGGCAGTCTTCGAAGCGAAGACTATAAAGGTGTCGACGTCTCTCGCATCGCAGCCATGTTTGGTGGCGGTGGCCACCGCCTTGCCTCCGGCTTTGAAATCAAAGGCAAAATAGTTGAAACCGCAGAAGGTTGGCAAGTTGTATA
>DCUU01000010.1:0-961 GCA_002328565.1 Candidatus Moranbacteria bacterium UBA2206 | reverse complement strand
AGAAGTTATTGAAAAATTCAAAACAGAACTGAAAAAATATTCCCTAGGAAATTTTTATATTCACACACCCTATTATATCAACTTTGCTTCAGAGAATAATCGCATTCGCTATGGTTCAGTCAGTGTTGTGCGAGATGAACTAGAACGAGGAAATCTCCTTGGTGCGAAATTCGTTATGACTCATCTTGGCACAGCTAAAGATCTTGGGCAAAAAGAAGCCATCGAAAAAACTATTGAAATGCTCAAGAAAACTCTAGAAGGATATAGTGGAAAAACTAAATTAATTTTGGAAAACAGCGCCGGCGCTGGTGAAATAATTGGCGATGATTTATCAGAATTAGCAGAAATTATTAATGGCGTAAGGACAGGTTTCGTACGGACAGGTTTCAAACCTGTCCCTTCTGATGCCATCGCCGGCATTTGTCTCGACACTCAACATTCTTTTGCCTCCGGTTATGATTGGCGAGATTTTGAAAATAATCTCAAAAAAATCGACCAAGAAATTGGCCTTGAAAATATAAAACTATTCCACGCCAACGACAGCCTCACGCAGTGTAATTCAAAAAAAGACCGTCACGCCCACATCGGTGAAGGATTGATTGGTCAAGAAGCCTTCAAAAACATTGTCGCTTTTGCAAAGAAAAATGAAATTGATATGATTTTGGAAACCCAGCATGATCGCGTCGCAGAAGATATTAAGATTCTGAAAAAATTCCGCGATAAATAATTGTAGGGAACAATAATTATTGTTCCTTTTGAAATTTGGAACAAATATTTTTGTTCCCTACAAATAAAAATGAAAAACAGAAAACCCAATCGTCTCAAAAATTTCAATTATTCCCAAAATGGAATGTATTTTATGACAATCTGCACCAAAAATCGAGAACATTATTTTGGGGAAATCATTAAAAATGAAATGCATCTATCAAACATCGGAATAGTCAGCACACCCCCGCCAAAG
>DCUU01000037.1 GCA_002328565.1 Candidatus Moranbacteria bacterium UBA2206 | reverse complement strand
GGGTTATAACCCCTTGACATCAAAATAAACATTGAGTTAGAGATTGCAGCGGAAAACCTTTTTAGCGGTTTTTCACCGATAAAAAGTTTGCAGCGAAAAGCCCGACCCGCCAGTTGGCGGGGAACTCCCAAAATATTATTTGACTTAAATTGTCGAGCCTTAAAAAGCTCTTTTTAGGCAAAATATTTTATATGTCGCAAATTCAAGTAAGGAAAACAGTTCTTGAAAAAATTGACAATAAGATAATTTCCATTTATTCATCATCCTTTTGAAGTTAAATCCAGCTGCTGCAAGCATAATATTGATGTTGTCACCCACAATTCCTTTGTAGAAGTTTCTTCCTAATCGATGGTCTGTTTTAAGATGTCCGATTACGGGTTCTATTGCGGCTCTTTTCTTATGCGCCTCTTTTAGTTTTTTCTGCTGATACTTTGTTTGGGTCTTGTCATTAAAGGGTTTTGGCAACAGAATTTGTGTTTCTCCAATTTGTTTTCGGCCTCGATAACCTCGGTCAACTGCGGCTTTTTTTGGAACTTTTCCAACAAGTCTTTCTGTTTGTTCCAATACGGGTTCTAAGGTATGGCCATCAAACTCATTTCTAAAACCCATTGCTCCAACAATCACACCTGTATTTTGGGTGCGAACGAAAGACGCTTTATTTCCAAATTCAAATTTTTTGTGTTCTTTTCCTTTAGAGATGCACTGTGTTTCAGGTTCGTGCAGAGAATAAATTTTGTTTTTGCTTGTTCGTTTTTGAGCAAGAACTTGTTTAAATAATTCAATGTCTGTGTGATAAATGGAGTCAGATTCTAGATTTCTCTCTAATTCACGAACCAATCTTCCTGCAATGGTTTTAACTTTTTTGTCCGCTTTTTTTGCTTTTGATTTATTTCTTGGATGATTTCTGAAGCGCTGGTCCACGCCTAATTTTTTCAGCGTTCTGGTGTAGGTCTGGCGAACTGAAAGCTGCTGCTTCTTTGAAATTGCAAGACACTTTTTGATAATCTTTCTATGCAACTTTGCATCTGTTGGGAAAGTGATATTTTTTTCCTGGACCGTGGTGTCAATACTGACTTGGTCATCATTGCTGTCATCTCCGTTAATACGGATGCTCTCTTTGAGAATCAACTCTATTCCCGATTCTCCAATGCGTTTGCGAAAATGAACAAGTTCGGAAGCTTCACAAGGTTGTGAAGAACTAAATTCTTGCTGTCCGCAAAAATATTGATAGTAAAGATTTTCAGCCCATTGCTCTACGACACTTTCGTCCGAAATATTCCGAATATGCTTCAAAATCAACAACCCGACCATTAATCGAATTGGCTTTGCGGGACGCCCATTATTCTCACAGTAAAGAGGGCTAAATTCCTTGTCAAAAAGTTTCCAATTGATCCTGTTAGATAAAATATAAAGTGGATGTTTTTGGTTCAAAGTATCTTCTAAAGTGAAGAAAAAACTGGATTGATTCTCTATTTTTGGCTTGGCTAACATAAATTTAAATTGCAAGATTTACGTTATAAAAATACGAAATCTTGTAGATTTAAACAAGAAAATTTCAATTTAATTTATTAATAATCAGTATTTTAACTAGTTTTTAAGGGACGACTAAATAACAAAATTTACAAGTTTAAAACTAAGGGAAATTTAAAAACCGCTAGTGTAGATAAACGGTTTGAAGTATTGACGGGTTCTTTTGCCTATTTAAAAGAAAAAAATCTGATAGAAGATGAGCGTTTTCTAAAAAACTACAAAAAAAGGGAAATTATAATTGCTGAAAAAATTAAAACAACCTTATTGATTGATGAGCTACACGAATTATACAATCATAAATTTGAAGATGTTACTTTTGAACAGGTGAAACTATTGTTCCTTTTTTCGTGTTTAACTGGATTTCGATGGAAAGATATAGAAGAATTTGATAAAGATTTCATTTCCGATATGAAAGGGCGAAAAGTATACAAACACATTGCATCAAAAACCAGAAATACAAACGGTAAAGTTGCAACGATTCCATTTTGCAACCTAGCAATAGAAATACTTGAAAAGTTAGAATACAATTTATTTCGGTTTTCAAATGGTTACGCAAATCGAGTATTACATAAATTACTTGAAAAATCAAACCTTTTTAATGAAACCACGTTGGCGCAAGACGCTAAAACTGGTAGACGGTATAAAAGATATGAGTTGCTAACGATGCATAAGGGGCGAGATACTTTTATTACCAATCTAATTGATACCGTTCCGTTAAATGAGCTAATGAGCTATACTAGCCATGAGAAATTATCAACACTGCAAAAATATATTGACAAATCAAGGGATATAAATCCAGAATTTGTAACTATTTTTGACAAAAAGGGCTAAAATGGATTTAGACAAAAAAGGAATACTTGTATCATTATTTCAATTAGCGGAAAGAGGTGAATTGGATGATGTAGAACAAAAAGATATAGTTAATGCTTTATTTTCATTTGGTTACTCAAGAATTTCAAGCGATTTTGATAGAAATATTAATGAAGATTTCAAAAGAATTCGATTAGGTTCAAGAAAAATACTTGAACAAACAGAAAAATGTATTGATACCGCACTAGAATTAGTACAAACTCAACAGGATTTAATAAAAAAAATGGGGAGTGATATCTATACATCCGAAAAATTCTCACAATTTGGTGATGATGAAAACACACTGACTTTTATAAAATCATTAGACCAAAATTATTATAATTTTTCAGAAGCTGAAAGATTGGTTAATATATCAAGGCAAACTTTAAAAAAGCACGCAATAAAAAATACTCACGGATTAAAAACTGAATTAATAGGAAAAACGGAATATATAAGCAAAGAATCCCTCATAATTTACTACCGAA
>DCUU01000017.1 GCA_002328565.1 Candidatus Moranbacteria bacterium UBA2206 | reverse complement strand
ATTCCCGACCAAGAAAAAGATTAAAAGGCAAAACTCCATTAGAGGTATGGTATAATAGGACTGGTGTTGCAATTACTTATTGAATGTAGGAATATTGCTGTTGTTTTCAATCTATGCTAAAATTAATCTTGTTATTCTTAAAATATAAAACACATGCGAGACATCCAAGAAATTTTCAACGAAATTGAGACACTAAAAATTGAACAAAAAGAAATTAGGAAGGAATATAAAGATGCACTTGAAGGTACGAATAATTATGAAGAAACAGTGGAAGAGGCTAAGGTCTTACGCGAAAAGAAAAAACAAATTGAAACAACCGTGCAAGGCCAACTCGGCTTGCGCTATCAACGTTTTGAAGAGATAAAAAGCAAAATCGATGAACTGCAAGAAATGCTCACCGATGTCGCAATGACCACTCTCATGGACGGCAAAACCATTTCAATTAAAGATAGCAATCAAAACGAATACGAACCGGTCTATAAAATTACTTTCAAAAAAAGAACCTAACAAAAATTTCTTGACAAAAAAAACAATTCCGAGCACTCGGGATTGTTTTTTTGTCAAATGGAATATAAAGACATTTTGTCTGTATTAGTAATTGCGATGGTGCAATATAACAAAAACCAAAAACCCACACTCTGGGATCTAATAAATAATCAACAATAATATGGACTCAACAAACTCTCCTAGCACAAAAACTCTTTATCGCGGAACACAAATCGTTTGGTATCTCCTAGGGCTCCTAGAAATATTATTAGCTTTTCGCTTTATTTTAAAATTACTTGGAGCTAATGCAGGTGCTGGTTTTACTGATTTCATTTATGGAATAACATACGTCTTTACTGCTCCTTTTTTAAGTGTTTTTCGCATTTCTAAAGTCTCAGGCAGTGTCTTTGAATGGACAACCCTTCTGGCTATGCTGGTGTATTGGGTAATTGCCATTGGCATCATAAAATTATTTCTTATGGGAAAGACTGTTTCAACAATGGAAGCTTCGGTCAAATTGAATGAGCAAGAAAAAAAATAATAATAAATTAATTTTTAAAAATATATGGGTATACTTTTATGGATTGTCTTCGGGGCAATCGTAGGCTGGATAGCCTCAATGTTTATGGGAACCAATGAAGGTTTAATCCTAAATATTATCCTAGGCATCGTAGGCGCCATATTAGGTGGCTGGATAATGAGCTTTGTTGGCAAAAGCGGAGTTACTGGCTTCAATCTGTATAGCTTTTTAGTCGCTATAATTGGAGCAGTAATACTAATCGCCATCGTGAAAGCCGTGCGCTAAAAAAAATAATCCCGCCAGAAAATAATACGACCCCTTTGGGTCGTATTTTTTGAGCTGGCACGTACACTTAGTTCGAACTGAACTTGCTAAATTCTTTTCAATGAATTAATAAATTTATTAGCTTCTCTTGGATTTTTGAGAATAATAATTTTGTCTTTAGATATTACTTTATTCAAATTTTTATCTAAACTAATAGCCTCGCCTTTTGTCCATACTAGTTTGAGAAATTTCCAACTAAACTTGTCTGGGCTACCGGGCAATTCTGGACGTGGATTTTTAAAATGCTTAATACATCTTTTTATATATCTCCACGAAAGTAATAGAGGATGATAGTCCAAATAAATTATAACGTCTGCTTTTTCAAAAACAAAAGAACGAGCATTCTTAGTTATATATCCATCAATAATCCATTGTTTTTTATTTGATATATCCTCAAGTGCATTGATTGTTTCTTTGTCGCCGATATAATTCCATCCCCTATTCCACATAATCTTATCCATATGGAAAAGAGGTAAGCCTGTTTCTTTGGAAATCTTACGACTCAATATTGATTTGCCTGACGCGCTTACTCCTACAACTACAATTTTTTGATATTTCTTGTTCATGTCTTAATTTTATCACCAAAAACAAAAAACGCCTACCTAAAAGCGTTTTATGAATTTTGAGCGGGTAACGGGAATCGAACCCGTATCGCTAGATTGGCAACCTAGTGTAATAGCCACTATACGATACCCGCAAATTAGTTTGTAAAGTTGAAAGTTATAAAGTTTGTAAAGTAAATTTCCGTATTGTAAGCTTTACGAACTTTATAACTTTATAAACTTTCAACTCATTGTGGTGCCGAGTCCCGGGATTGAACCGGGGACACAAGGATTTTCAGTCCTCTGCTCTACCACTGAGCTAACTCGGCCTGAGGCATATAAACATACTAGCATTTTAACATATTAACAAAATAAAAAAACGAAACTATATTTATGCTGAAAAGTTAAAATGCTAGAATGTTAAAATGCTAAGATGCTAAAATGATTTGTGGGCAATATAGGACTCGAACCTATAACCCCCTCGGTGTAAATCCCGAGTACTCGGGACTCTAGCCATTGAGCTAAAAAACCATCTTACATATTTTTCTATAAAAAGCTTTATTTTTCTGATTTTTTAGAAATTTTTCTCTTTGCATCGCATCACTCCGAGAAAAATATCCTTCTTTAAAAACAATTTTCCATCCACCGCTATATCTTGAAGTATACTTAGATAAACCTAAATTATGTTCCGATTCTCTTTTATCTAAATTATATGTTTGCCCAATATAAAATTTATCAAAATTTTTGTTATAAATAATATAAACGAAATACTTCATGTGGGCAATATAGGACTCGAACCTATAACCCCCTCGGTGTAAACGAGGTGCTCTAGCCATTGAGCTAATTGCCCATCATATTTTAAATTAACACACTTCCACAGAAACTCGAACCTATAACCCCCTCGGTGTAAATCCCGAGTACTCGGGACTCTAGCCATTGAGCTAAGGATCCGCTACGGTGCGAACGAGAGGACTTGAACCTCCACGGGATTGCTCCCATNNTATTTTTTCTCTACTTCTTTTTTCTCTTCCTTTTCTACAACTTCTTTAGCTGGTTTTTCTTCAATTACCGCCTCAGCTTTTTCCCCGATAGCTTCTTTTAATACCTTATATTTCATTCGACTCTGTTTAGGTGTCAGATCTCTGATGTAGTATAATTTTGCCCGTCTTACTTTGGCTTTTTTCACAAGTTCTATTTTTTCAACATTCTTAGAAAGAAGTGGCAAAATCATTTCCACCCCAACGCCATGCGACACTTTTCGTACAGTAATAGTCGGGGAAGAACTCTGCCTGGCTTTGACAGCCAAAACTAAACCTTCAAACATTTGTAATCTTTGTTTTTCACCTTCCTTGATTTTCAAATGAATCTTGACCACATCACCTGCCTTAAAATCCATCTTCTTGTCCGCTCTTAGATTTTTGTTGAATGCAATTACTTTCTTTTCCATAACTTTGAATATTCGCATGTGCGCATTCGTAGCGCGCCATTCGCATACCTATTATAACAAATTATATCTTAAATAAAAAATTATCCCAATATATTGAGAATTTAGGCTAATTTCAGAACTATTTTAGCTTTCTTATATTAGCCTTAAATCAATATTTAGTCAAATATTTTCGGCTTTCTCTAAAAATCTCGAAAAATCCTCCGGTAAGCTAGCCTCAAACTCGAAATTTTTGTCATTTAAAATAAATTTAATCTTTTTAGCGTGAAGCAAATGACGCACAACACTTTCATCTGTTTTTGTGTTTCGAAGCTTATATTTTTCATCCCCCAAAATTGGATGACCAAGCGAAGACATATGAATTCTGAGTTGATGCGTTCGGCCAGTTTTTGGCTTCAACTCTACCAAAGAATAATCCGGAGTTTCTTTTATAACCTCATACTGCGTGATGGCTGATCTGACTTTTGTTTGCGTTTTTGCGTTGGCAATAGTTTGTTTTTTATAATTTCTCGCTCGTGCCAATGGTTTGTCAATTATTCCTTTTTTGTTTTCTAATTTTCCGTGCGTGAGCGCCCAGTATGTTTTTTGAATTTCATGGTTTTTGAATTTTTCCTTCAGCTTCTGGAAAGTTTTTTGATTTCTCGCGACAAGCATTATCCCGCTTGTATCCTTGTCCAACCGATGCACAATGCCAGGCCTATTTTGCGGTTCATCTCCAACAGTTCCAACTTCTGGAAATTTATACAAAAGTCCACTTACTAAGGTATCTGCTTCATTTTTTTCACTCGGATGCACTTGCACTCCTGCTGGCTTATCTATAACCACAAAATTTTCATTCTCGAAAATAATTTTGAANNCCACTGTTTTTTCTGGAATATTTATCTCAACCACATCCCCCTCTTTCAATGTATGACTCGGCTTTATCGATTTTTTATTTATCAAAACATTACCACTTTTTATGTTTCTGATAATTTCTCCGCGCGTATAAGAAAAAAATTCCCTCACCA
>DCUU01000014.1 GCA_002328565.1 Candidatus Moranbacteria bacterium UBA2206 | reverse complement strand
GGCTCGGGCGGGATGTTTGTGCAATCCGCAAAATTCGTAGCCAAACATAAAACATATCGGCCGATAATGGAAGAGATCCATATTTACGGACAGGAAAAAGGAGAAAGCAATTTGAAAGTTTCCAAAATGAACCTTGCCATTCATGGACTTTCGGGGAAAATCGAGTTGGCCAATTCGTTTTATGAAGATTTGCACAAAAGTATCGGGCAATTTGATTTTGTCCTTGCCAATCCTCCTTTTAATGTGAAGGGAAAAGATAAAAACAAACAGATAGTAATTGATCCGGCGCGCTTGCAAGGCGACCGGCGTTATGATTACGGCCTGCCGCTTACCGGCAAAAACGAAATTAGCAATGCCAATTATCTTTGGATGCAAATGTTTGCCAGCGCGTTAAATGAAAAAGGGCGCGCGGGTTTTGTTATGGCAAACAGTGCCAGCGATGCCGGAAATAAAGAAAAAGAAATTCGCCAAAAGATGGTTGAAGCCGGATTTATTGATGTAATTATTTCTGTTGGTACCAATATGTTTATGAACGCAACGCTTTCTTGTACGCTGTGGTTTTTTGATAAAGGTAAGCGCAAAACCAACAGAGAAAACAAAGTATTGTTTATTAATGTGCAGGATATATTTACGCTGATTGATCGCGCTCATAGCGAATGGACAGATGAGCAAATACAAGAGATTGCGCAAATTGTTCGGCGGTATCGCGGCGAGGAAGGCGCAGGCAAATATGAAGATATAAAGGGCCGGTGCAAAGTTGTAACACTGAAAGAAATCAAGAAAAACGATTATTCGCTTAATCCCGGACGATATGTGGAAATTGTGGAAAATGAAATTGACAATGCGGATTTTGAAACGCGAATGAAAGAATTAATGAGCGAGTTTACCGCACTAACTAAAGATGCGCACGAACTTGAAAATAAAATCCAAGGAGACTGGAAAAAGATTTTATGACGACGAAACATTTAAAAGAAAGTGTTGAAAAATCTATAAAATTATTTGTTAAGAAAGATTTTGATTTACTAGAACTTAAGGTTTACGAACCAGCGGTAAGTCATAGAATAGCTTTTTATCTTGAAAAATACTTTTTCCCAAGCAACGTGAACATTGATTGTGAATATGATAAGTATTTTGATCAAGAAAAACCGGGACCCAATGGAAAATCAATGCGTCCAGATATTGTGGTACATACTCGAAACTCACAAGGAAATAATAAAATCGCGATTGAGATAAAAAAAGAACGAAATAATAAATACGATATTGAGAAGCTAAAAATTTTAACAGCAAGTAACGGGCTATATAGATATGATCTTGGGGTATTTATTAACTTCCCAAATAGTGAAGCGAAATATAAGTGGTTTGTCGATGGTAAAGAAGAATTATTATAAATATGGTAACTTGGACAAAACAAAAATTTGGCGATGTTGTGGAATTGCATTACGGAAAAGGATTATCAAAAAATAACCGCATTGATGGTACTTATCCGGTTTTTGGTTCGTCTGGTTGTATCGGATTTCATAATAATTTTTTAATAGATGGTCCGGGAATTATAATTGGCAGAAAAGGATCTGTTGGTGAAGTTTATTTTTCCAAGCAAAATTTTTTTCCAATAGACACAGTCTATTTTATAAAAAATCATCCTGAAAAATACAATCTTAAATTTTTATATTTTTTGTTAAAAATATTAAATCTTAAAAGGTTGACCGGAGATACCGGTGTTCCCGGTCTCAATAGGGATGTTGCTTATAAAGAAAATATTATTTTGCCAGATTTGCCGACACAACAAAAAATTGCCGATTTATTATCAGTTTACGACGATTTAATTGAAAATAACGAGAGACGAATTAAAATTTTGGAAGAAACGGCGCAGAGATTATATACCGAATGGTTTGTAAAATTTAACTTGCCCGCCGAAGTTTTAACGAAGGCGGGATTTCCCGACGGAAAGCTTAAAATGATTGATTCCGGCACGGAGTACGGCATAATTCCCGAGGGGTGGGAGATAACAAAACTGGGAAACAAAATTAAAATCAGGAAAGGTAAAAATATAACAAAAGGAACAATTACTCATGGAGTTGTGCCCGTAATAGCTGGTGGACTTAATGCGGCTTACTATCATAATAAAGTCAATACGAAATGGCCGGTAGTAACTATTAGCGCATCAGGAGCTAATGCCGGATTTGTTAATTTGCATTATGAAGACGTGTGGGCTTCAGATTGTTCCTATATCGATTCGAACGTAACAAGAAATGTTTATTTTCATTATTTATATTTGAAAAATAAGAACAAAGAAATCAAGAATTTACAAAGAGGAGCAGCCCAACCGCACGTTTACCCTAAAGATCTAATGACATTATCAATAATCGATTATCCCGAAGCATTGATTGATAATTTTCAAAGAGAAGTGAACAAATTATTCGTCTTGATTGGAAACGTCAAAAATAAAAATAGAGTTTTAACCAAAATCCGCGATCTCTTAATCTCGCAGATAATTACGGGTAAACGCGCCTTGAAATGATATGAAAATAGTTTCTATAGAATTTAAAAATCACCAAGTATTCGGAGACTTTAATTTTGACTTTCGAATAGATAGTTCAGTGAGGGATTTTTCTTTATTAGTTGGCGAAAATGGCTGCGGCAAAACTATTTTTTTAGAGGAATTTTTCAAGCTTATCGGTAACGGTATTAAGCTTTGGAATGATGGTGTGGATCGAAAAATTGTAGTTGAGTTATCGGAAGCGGAAAAACAAGTTCTTGAAATAAAATTTAATCTTATCAGCTTCCATTATACGGAAGAGGGAAGAAAACATTGGGAAAGAATTAAAGCTTTTGATAAAGATGGGAAAGACATAACCACACAGATACTACCGAAAATACAAAGCGATGATTTTGGCAAAATATTAAAGGGGGCTTATTCTACCGTTGAGATTAATTTTACTGCAAAAGAAATTGATGCTGTGCGGGCAACAGATATTGATATTGATAAATTGCCAAAATCTAAATCAAATACCGATTTAGCTTCAGAAATAGCACAGTTGCTTGTTGATATAAAAGCCCAAGATGATGCAGAATGGGGCATTTGGGGTAGAGCTAATATGGGGAAAAATACATCTATTCCAATACTTAACGGAAAGCTTGACCGGTTTAAAAAAGCTTATGCAAAAATGTTTGTTGGGAAAGAATTGTGCGATGTTAGGCCAGAAGAGAATAAACATAAAATATTTTTTAAAGACACATTAAAAGATATTGAATTTGATATATCCAAATTAAGTTCCGGAGAAAAACAAGTTGTTTACCGAGCCGGTTATCTACTCAAAAATCTAAAGAATCTCAATGGAGGAATAGTGCTTATAGACGAGCCAGAATTAAGTCTTCATCCACAATGGCAAATTAAATATTTAGATTTCTTAAAAGATTTATTCCAAGATAAAGATGGTCAAGTCGATATACAATTTATAATAGCGACCCATTCTCCTTTTATTCTAAAAGGTATCTCGAGAGATGATGTTGGGGTATTTATATTTGCTAAAAATAAATTAGGGGAAATTACTGTGCAAAATGCTTACGACAAAGGTTTCGGTCTTTTTAAATGGAGCCCATCTTGGGGCGAAATAAATTATTTTGCTTATGGATTACCAACTATGGAATTCCATGACGAGCTTTACGGATCACTTTATGAAAAATTTATATCTTCAGCCTTAGATGTGGCTGAAGCGAAAAGAAGAAGCCATATTGGTGTATTTGATTTAGAAATATTGGCTGATAATAATCCTGCAAATCAGACTAAAGATTGGAGTGAGCTTCGAGGTGGAAGCCAACAACCCTCTTATAAGGTTACTACCTCTACCTTTATCAGAAACAAAATGCATCATCCTGAAAGTCAGCAATCAACTTCATATATGGATGCCGATTTTATTAAATCTATTGATAAAATGATTGCTTTAATATGAATCAATTTTCGGAGGATAATTTGGTGGAGCGGACGGTGATAAAAATCATAAGGGAATTATGGGGGGATTTGGGGTGCTGTGTTAATGCTTATGCCGATGTAGATGATGCCAAACTGGGGCGGGCGCATCGGGGCGAGGTGGTGCTTGGGGAGAGATTGAGGGCGGCCTTGGAAAAATTGAATCCGGGATTGCCGCGCGAAGCTTTGGATCAAGCGATGAAACAAATAACGCGCGATCGGTCGCATCTTTCTTTGGTAAACGCGAACAAGGAGGTTTACGCGCTTATGCGCGATGGTGCAAGCGTTCGGGTTGCCGGACCGGACGGGGAAACTAAAACTGAACGGGTGCGGTTTTTTGATTTTAAAAAACCGGACAACAATGATTTTTTGTGCGTTTCGCAGTTGTGGGTTGTGGGTGAAATGTACACGCGGCGGCCGGATGTTGTGCTGTTCGTGAATGGTATTCCTTTGATCTTGATGGAGCTCAAAGCTGCGCATAAAAGTTTGGTGGACGCATACTGCGACAATTTGCGCGATTACAAAGATACAATTCCCAAGATATTTTGGTACAATATGGGGATTGTTATTTCCAACGGAATTGAAAATAAATTCGGGTCGTTAACTTCGCCTTATGAAT
>DCUU01000020.1 GCA_002328565.1 Candidatus Moranbacteria bacterium UBA2206 | reverse complement strand
GTTGCAGTTCAAGCTAGAAAGTAGGTTTCCTCGCCCACGAGCGGAAGAAATAAAATTTTCACCAGAATTCAATAAGCTTCGGCAGGATATTTTTGAAGCGATGAAATAATTCTATAATTAGTATCTGTATTATTAGTATAGTAGCTTTTTTTTGTGTTTTATAAAGAAATAGCGTTACTTCTCTTTTCCCCCCTTTTGTACTATTATTAAGTTATGAACATCCTAATTCCAATTTTTTTCCTTTCCCTTCTTGTCGCCATTCTTTTGGGCGCACATTGGTTTTTATATTTTTCCTTTATCAGTTTTTTCAGCCTCAGCGGAAGCTCGCAAAAAATTCTTCTGGGCTTTTTGATTTTTTTTGGGATAAGTTTCATTCTTTCTTCCATCTTGGCGCATTGGAATGATAATATTTTTTTTCGTACTTACTATTTTCTCTCTGGCGTTTGGCTCGGAATTCTCAATAACTTTGTTTTGGCTACCATTCTAATTTGGCTTATCATTCTCATCGCAAGATTTTTCAATTTAAATTTAAATCCAGCAATCCTCGCCTCCCCCATTTTTGTCATCGCTTTTTTTCTTTCCATCTATGGCGTTTGGAATGCGTTTAATCCTGAGATAAAAAATATTTCAGTTTCCATTCCCAATTTGCCGGCACAGTGGCAAGGCAAAAAAATCATCCAACTTTCTGACGTTCATCTTGGCCACATCTATCGAGAAAAATATATCAAAAGAATTGTAGAAAAATTAAACCACGAAAAACCTGAAATGGTCCTTATCACGGGCGATCTTTTTGATGGAATGGATGGAAATCTAGCTCCTATTGTAAAACCACTTGAAAATATTCGCGCACCAAAAGGAACATTTTTTGTCATCGGAAATCATGAAACCTATCTAGGACTAGACAATGTTTTTCAAGAACTCAAAAATATTTCGATAAGGATTATGCATGATGAAGTGATCGACATAAATGGTTTGAAATTAATTGGCATCAGCTATCCTGAGCGCAATGAAAAAAAAGATGTTGTCGCGATTCTCGAATCACTCAAAAAAGATTATTTCGGCCAACCCAATATCTTACTCTACCACACACCCACTAATATTTTGAAAATCAAAAATCAAGGCATCAATTTGGAACTTTGTGGCCACACACACGTCGGACAATTTTTTCCTTTTAACCTAATCACGAAATTAGTTTACCGTGGTTATGACCATGGCCTATTTGAAATGGAAAACTATACCCTGCACACTTCTAATGGCACCGGCACTTGGGGACCAACTATGCGTCTTGGTAACACACCCGAGATTGTCGTCATCACACTCAAATAAATTCATGCTATTATAAAAATACAAGACTTACGCGTTTGCCTGAAAATCTATTTATGTAGCCAGTACAATGACAGGATTACAATCAATAATTTCTATCTATAATCTTAGTTTATTTTTTTGTAATTTCAGCGAACAATAGATTTGAAGGGAAATGCGGAAGTCGTAATATAATTAAATTTAACAAAACAAAATGCCAAATGAAAAACAAAAAGTATTACCCATTCTTCTTATTATCCTTTTTTCAGTGCTGATTATTTTTTCTATTGTTCTGCTAAAAAAAGATAAGCCGGCAGAAAATACTGCGCCTGTAGTAACCGCCAAACCAGCGCAAGAAAATCCAGATATCTTTTTTGCTTCGAACGGGAAAAATACGGTTTACAAAGTCAAAAAAGGTGACCAGTGGTCAGTAATTTGGAATGGCACCGAAGGAAAATCGTATGACTTCGTTTCCAATCCGGTTTTCAGCGCCGACGGAACTCAAATTGCCTATAACGCAGAAATCGGCGGACAAGCTTATGTGGTGGTCAACAACACTCAAGAAATTTATGCTTACCAAAAATCCAACTACATTACTTTTAGTAAAAACGGAAAAGTCATCGCCTTTGTGGCTACTAAAGGCGACCGTGATTATGTGGTAATCAGCGCCGAAATTCTAAATATCACTGACACCTTAAAAGAAAGTAAATCATTTCAAGAAATAGCTCTAGCTAAAGACGCTGATGGAAAATCTACCGCGATAATTATGAATGATGATGGTAGTAAGATTGCCTATGTAATCAAAGAAAATGACAAAATCTATGTAGTGGTTGATGGTCAAAAAAGCCAAGGCTACGATGATGTGATTAGTTTTTATTTTTCTGAGGACGGCTCAAGCTTCACCTATGAAGCCCAAAATGGCAACTCCGTTTTGACCATCACCAACAATCAAATAGTCTCGTCAACCAATAGTGGCTCTACTACTAATCAAAATAATTCTACCAACAATTCCACCACTAATAATTCCAATGTGAATTATCCTTCTGCTACCTACCGCTACAAGATCAGCACCCAAAAAGATATCGTCCGCGACCAAAACCAGCTCGACTTTTCCGGCTGTGCCGACGGCGCAGCTTGCAATTTTTAAGCCTTGCATTTTGGCCAAAACTGTGCTATAATTAAGTTGTGAGTAGGAAAATATAAAAACGGGTGCAAGCCCGTTTTTCTTTTTAAATAAGCCATTTTTATGAAAAAATATATAACTAAAATACTTTCTAAAAAGTTCATTATCCCCCCACCAGAGGAGGTTTTGAACAAAAAAGCTATCCTGTTCTTTATGGTTGCACTAGCTCTCTTTTATGATATATTGATTTTAGGTTACTCTAAATCAATTCCGGTTGCTGAGAATGTAGTCAAAACAAAAGTCATAACTCCCCTAGAAAAAAATATTAATAGTTTAGTGGCCGGCTATCCAATGGAAAAAATGGCGCCTTACATTTCCGCCAAAGAAAAAAGAACGGCCGCTTTTCTAATTGGTATTGCTAAGAAAGAAAGTAATTGGGGGAAATATTCTCCCAAGCTTAATGGAAAAGATTGTTTCAATTATTGGGGCTACCGCGGACAAGAGGAAAATGTAACGCCTAGTGGCTACACTTGTTTTGACAGTCCAAAACAAGCAGTCGATATTGTCGGAAAAAGAATAAGCGCCCTTATTAATGATTCTAATCTATCCACCCCAGAACAAATGATTGTTTGGAAGTGCGGTTGGAATTGCGCCGGACATAGCGACGAAAGCGTTGATAAATGGATCGCCGATGTTGGAATATATTATAATAAGGTTTACCAATAACATCCTCCTAACATTCAACGCTAGGCTAATCTAAAAAAATATTTCACTACAGTATACTAGTATACTGTAGTGTTTTTTATTTATGAAAAATAAAAAGAGACCGTTTCCCGGTTGGGGCGTGTCTCTTTGGTTTACCGCGAAAAATTTATCCCTCCCCAGATCTTATTTTGAGCCACCTTATCATTGGACAGAACTTTTTGAAAATTAATCTCCAGAGTCATTAAAAATTTCGGAAACTTACATGTCCAAAAAATCCTTGTTTTCCCAGAGGCCAAAAGATATGCGTTGTGATTATAGGCACCATCATGTCCAGCCAGTGAAAAATCCACACCAAGTTTTTCATTGAAAAACTTTGGACAAATTCCCACGCGCCACATTATTGCGCCATCAGTTCCATTAACCGGATATTCGGCTGATAAATTAACATAGGGAAATAATTTTTTTTCATATGATCCGTCAATTTCCCAAGAGAGCACATCGTCTTTTGATTTTTCAAGATTGTAGATTAAAAAATAGGCCAAGCTAATTTTGAAACGGAAATCTTGATAGTAATACTTTTTAATTAGGAATGAATCAACTTCATCACCATAATTATTATTGAACCTGTCTATTCCGGCCGAAAACCAGAAACCAATATCCACAAAAGGGAATCTATGGATATAATCTCCTTGAATAACTGGATTATCACAGTTAATATTTCCTTTGCGACCACTTACATAAGCAGAATATAGGCCAGCATCAGAAAAACTTGTCATTTCCGCATTGACTGTTTTTATAAACAATAAACTTGCCATAATTTCCATCAAAATAAGCAGTTTTTTCATGAGCTTCTCCTTTATTTTATAGGTTGTTTGCAAATAAAAACATAGTCCCCATATTTTTCAGAAATCACCTCCCTTTCAGGCCAAAATCGGTATTCACTTATTTGGCAAAAATAACTTTTCAGCATCGCCACCATATTGCGATGATGATTCTTATACTCCAATTGCAAAACATCATTACACATAATATCAATTGCCGCCTTCAAAAGTTTGTCAGGAGCATTTTTCTTTATTGTAGCCAGAAGATATTTATAGCCGAGCTTGGTAGCACTTATTTTCCTCTCCGCTTCTGAAGAATATTCTTCAACTAATGGATCTGCGATAATGGCAACGCCGGCTGGCTTTAGCATTATTGAGATTAATTTTATAAAGCCGGCTTGTTCCGTATAGGGCAAATGATGAACACCCCCAGTGCACAAAACAATCTCGTATTTTATTTCTGATTTATAAGCCAAGATATTCGCAAGCTTAAAAGAAATATCGGTATAAATATTTCTGGCATAACCGATAAAATCTTCGTTACTATCAATGCCTGTTAAAATCAGGTCGGGTCTTTTTTCTTTAATCTTGCCAAGCAAATAACCTGGCCCGCACATCAAATCAACTACTCGACCATTTCTTGGGGCGATTTCACAAACATAATCAACAACTTTTTCTATGAGTCTTCCCCAGGGAAAATATTTCATTTCTAACTCATATGTTTCAGACTCAGGTAGATGAACAATATTACTATCATTACCACCTCTTAATATAATGCGCCAATTTTTCAGAAATTTCCAATCTCCACTCATATAGCAACAAAGAAAAGCGAAACCTGCTTCTGTGAATACGAATAATGTGACTAGTAATACTATCACAATATTTTTAGAAAGAAGCGGGCAAGGCGACGAGAAAAAAGAACAAACTATGCCACACAAAACCAAAGCCACTACTTCAATTATTAATATTATAAATGATATGATAGTTGCAATAAGATATTTCTTATTTCTTTTTATTTGATTCATGAGCTTCTCTCCTTCATTTGCAAGTTAAAATCAAAACACGACCAATTCCCATCGTCCTCCTTTTTTTATTGCATTTTTTAAATAACTTTAATTTAGATTAATTTCTAAATTAATAACTAAACTTAGCAAGAATTATAAATATTGTCAATTTTTGTCCAACAATTGTTGACAATATCCTGACAACGGAGTATAATGAATATGTCATTCCTGCGCAGGCAGGAATCTAGTGAAAAAGCCTTTTGTATATTTTAAGTCTTTCTAAATAAATAAACTCTTAGACTAGATCCCCGCTGGAGTTTATACTCGCGAAAGCGGGTGCGAGGATGACCATATTTTTATGCCAATAAACAAAACCCTCCAAAAACTTGGACTAAATGAAAAAGAGATACGCATATATCTTGCTCTTTTGAAGCACGGCAAAACAAAACCGTCTGATTTAGCCAAGACAACGAATCTTAATCGCGCTACACTCTATGCTGTAGCTAAGGGACTTGTATCTAAAGGAATCATTGCGGAAGACCTAAGCAACAAGATTTTATATTTCATCGCTTTGCCTCCTGAAAATTTGAACAGAATCCTAGATCAAACCAAAAGAGAAATAAAAGAAAAAGAACTCTTAATCAAAGGTGCTGTAAATGAACTTAATCTTATCAACTGCGAAAAAAATTATCCCGTTCCCAAAATTAGATTTATCGAAGAAAATAATTTAGAAAAATTTTTGTTTGATAATATTGTGAAATGGCAAAAAGAAATTATTTCAATTGACGGCGTGTGGTGGGGATTTCAAGATCATAGCTTCGTGGAAAATTTTCCCAAATGGATTGAAGAAACATGGAAAACTAAAGAAAGTAAAGATGGAAATTATCAAGCCCAGGTCCTTACTAATGTTTCTGAAGTTGAAAAAAAATTAATCGGAAAATATCAACCCAAAAGACAAGTGAAATTTTTCCCTGATATGAATTTTACTTCCACTGTTTGGGTTTGCGGAAATTACCTAGTGACAATTTCTACTCGCCAACATCCTTTCTATGCCATCGAAATTCACGATGAGCTTCTCGCTCAGAATATGCGCGAGATATTGAAAAAACTTTGGAGCTTAACAAAATAATTATTTCCTAACATTGAATGTTAGGAAGATTCAGAAAAATTATTTTACTACCGTATACTAGAATACGGTAGTGTTTTTTATTTATAAAAATTATATTATGCTACTTTTTCCTATAAATTCGAAGACTATTTAGCACGACCGACACTGAGCTAAGCGACATTGCGCCCGCAGCAATGGCGGGAGACAAAAATCCAAAAGCAGCTAGCGGAATAGCTACGATATTATAGAAAAAAGCCCAGAATAAATTTTGCTTGATTGTACGAAAAGTAATTTTGGAAATTTCAATCGCTTCCACCACTTTTTCTAAATTGTTTTCCAGCAGAATTATTTGCCCGGCTTCTTTGGCAATATCAGTACCGCTCCCCATCGCGATTCCCAAATTAGCCTGAACAAGACTTGGCGCATCATTTATCCCGTCTCCCACAAAAATCACTCCTTCGCCATTTTCTTGAAGTTTTTTTATCTCCCTAGTTTTTCCCTCCGGCAAAACTTCGGCGATTATTTTTTCTATGCCTAATTCCTTTCCAATTGTTTCGGCTGTTTTTTTGTTATCCCCAGTTATCATCGCCACGGTAATTTTCATTTTCTTGATTTTTTCAATAACCTTCCTTGCTTCGACCCTAGCTTTGTCTGCCACTAAAATTGCACCGATTACTTTTTCACCGTGAGCAACAAAAAGATATGAGCCCCCTGTTTGATTTTCTTCGTTTAAAATATTTTCCACCCAAGCCAAATCCACGCCATAATCTTCTAGTAGTTTCTTATTCCCCAAGAGAAGTTTGGTTTTGTGCTCCTCACAAATTGCCGAGATCCCCTTGCCTTTTTCTTCTTTAATTTCTTCCAAACGCGCTAGAATAATATTTTTATCTTTGGCATAGTTGTTAATCGCGCTGGAAATTGGATGCTCGGAATTGTTCGAAAGAGACGAGGCAATTTTCAAAACTGACTCGCTCGAAAAATTCTCCTGCGGGTTTATTATGATTTTTTTGACTTCCGGCTTCCCCTGCGTGAGCGTACCAGTTTTGTCAAAAACTACGGTGGAAATTTTCTCGGCTCTTTCAAAACTTTCCCCCGTTTTGAAAAGTATACCCCTCTTTGAAGCGCGTCCTGTTCCTACCATAATGGCCGTTGGCGTAGCCAGTCCAAGAGCACATGGACACGCGATAACTAAAACTGCCACCGCGTTGATGATAGAAAGAGAAAGATTGCCTGAAAATAGATTCCAAAAAAAGAAAGTTCCGAAAGCTATTATTATGATAATTGGAACAAAAATTCCTGATATCTTGTCAGCTAATTTTTGTATTGGCGCCTTGGACATTTGCGCCTCTTCCACGGTTTTTATTATTTGCGCAAGCACTGTGCCTTCGCCAATCTGGCTCACCTTAATTCTTATCACACCATCTTGATTGATTGTCGCACCATACACTTTTTCGCCTATCTTTTTTTCTACTGGCAAAGATTCGCCGGTGAGCATTGATTCGTCCACGCTGGAAACGCCCGAAATTATTTCTCCATCGAGTGGAATTTTTTCACTCGGTTTCACAAGAAGAATGTCGCCAATTTTCACCTTATCAACTTCAATCATTTCTTCTTTGTTTTTTGCATCGATCACCCGAGCATATTTCACTCCAAATTCCATAAGTTTTCTCATCGCTTCTCCTGCCCGCCCCATACTTCTAGTTTCAAAATACTTACCCAAAAGAATGAGAGTAATAATTGCCACGGCTGATTCTAGATAACCTTCTTGGCCGGAAAAAAATGCCCAAAAGCTATAGAAATAGGCCACTAGAGTTCCAATTGAAACTAAGGTGTCCATATTAGCTTCAAACTTTTTTAGTTTAAGAAGCATTGTGCGATGAAAACGCCAACCAAAAACAAAAACAACAATTGTCGCTAAGAGAAGATGGGCCCACATAACTAAATCAATATTGAAAATATTTCGATCTAATCTAAACTTATAAAACATTTCCAAAATTAACGGCGCACTCAAAACTGCTGACCAGATAAAACTGTTCCAATTTTTAGTTATACTTTCCATCTCATGATGATGCTCGCCACGTTCTTCAATGTTATAGCCATTATCTTTGATGATTTTTTTGACTTGGCTTTCATCAATGATTTCCGGTTCATATTCCACTTGCGCATTTTTTGAAGCAAAATTAACTGAAGCAGAAATTATTCCTTTAGATTTGATCAATTCTTTTTCATTGCTCAGCGCACAACTAGCACAAGTCATGCCGGAGATTTTTAGGATTATTTTTTTGCTCATAATTTAAATTATTATTAATTGTTCTATTTATTGTTAATTTTAAATATGTACAAATCTAATTTTAATTTTAAAAAAATTAAAATTATTTAACAGGGTTAATTTTTATTCAACGATAAACTTTCCCTTCACCATGCCCATCCAACAACTAAAAGGAATCGTTCCGGTAGTTTTAGGTGTGAAATTTATTATATTATCTCCTGACACCAATGCCTTGGAAATTTCCAGACTTGGAACAATTATTTTATTAGTACAACCACTAAGTTGATCGCCTTTCACAATCCACTTAACCGGAATATCTTTTTTGATTTTAAGCACGGCTGGTTGAAAACCTGAGCTCGTCACACGCATTTCTACAATTTGCACATTTTTATCATCAATTTTTTTCTCAGTAGAAGATGAAGGAGTTGTTTGTTTTGTATCATTAGTGCTAATGACATTTGTCGCTACTCCCCTCAAGGCCAAACCGGATTGCAAAGTAAAAAAAGCGAATAACACAACTAATATCCCAGCTACTTTTTGAAACACCACCATTTTTCTACTGCTTGACCAAGAAGCTGTGATACCTAAAATCAAAAGCGATGGCACAGTACCTAGAGCAAAAAGAAGCAGACTCAATCCCCCTGTCCAAAAACTACCCGAAGTTAGAGCGAAAATTTGCATGCTTTGAGTAAAGCCACAAGGCAAAAAGAAACTTGAAACTCCAAGTAAAAATGGAGCGGCTTTATGCTCCGAACTTTTCAAGGAATCCCAGTGTCTAGTAAGGCTTTTAGGTAATCCTAAACCTAAATTAGAAATTGAAGGAACGATGCCCAAGATATTTAGTCCCAGCCATCCCATAATAAGTGCGATTGCTATCGAAAAAACAGCGACAAAATTACCACTGATATTTATCTGTCCGCCCAAAAGTCCTAGGAATCCACCCAGTACAAAAAAAGTCGTAAGTCTTCCAAGGTGAAATATTAGATTTGGCTTAACTGCTCGAGAAAAAAAATCTTTTCCTTCGCCTTTATATTTTTCTCCAAAAGCGATTATCACTCCCCCAACGATAATGAGACACGATGAGAGTGAAGCTACTATCCCCACTAGAAAAGAAATTCCGAGTGAGACTTCCACGCCCCTGATGTTTATGTTGTCCACTATCCCAGCATCCTGAAAAATTCTAAATACAACTAAAACTATTGCCACAATTATAATGGCTTTTAACCACTGCATAAAGGTTGTTTTTTCTTCCCTGCTGTTATCTTTCCCTGGTTTTTCTTCAAAAGCTTCATAACCAATTTTTTTTACCATTTCTTTGATAGCCAACGTGTTAGGTTCCTTTTCTCCATAACGAATCTCTACTTCGCCTTTTTTTCTGTCGGCCTTCACTTCTTTCACGAAAGGGACATGCATAAGCTCATCCTCAAGAATTTTTTCACATGCCACGCAATGCATTCCTTTGATGTATATTTTCTTTTTCATTTTATTATTTACTCAACTTATTAATTACCAAAATCTCTTCAATCATTTCTTTTTTTCTTTTTTCATTAGTTCCGCGCATAGCATTTTGAAAACAAGAATTTAGATGTCCTTCTAATATTTTTGAATTAGCTGATTTCAAAAGTCCCATTACTGCTAAATTCTGTTGCAAAATATCAATGCAATACTCTTTTTCCTCCGCCATTTTTATCACATTGCCCAAATGGCTATGCGCCTTTTTTAAGGCTGTTATTGTGTTTTTATTCTCTTCCATATTTGTAGTTTAAAAATTGTAAATTAAAAATTAAAAATTTTATACATACCTCCCCCCTAGGTACATCATATACTACTCTCGAAAGTTGTCAAATATTTCAATCTCCCATAGTTGTCATCCTGAGCGGAGTGATGGCGTTTTAACGTCAGAACGTAGTCGAAGGATCTGCTGTTTATTATTACTAGAATTATTATTTAGTAGATTCTTCGGCTTCGCTCAGAATGACAATTTTTAAAAAATAAAACCTCCAACAAGAAGGTTTTATTTTAACGTTTAATATTTTTAAGTGTGTAAATCCCAGCAAAGATTAGGCAATTGCTTTTTTAAGAATGTCTATCCCCTTTTTCAATTCTGAATCTGGCACGGCAAAAGAGATTCGGAAGTAGCCTTTTTTCTGAGAAAAAACTTCCCCTGGCACAACCAGCAGATTATTTTTCAAAAGTTTTTCGAGGAAATTTTTCTGATCTTTTGGAATTTTTATGAAAGCATAGAAAGCGCCTTCGGGCATATTTATTTCATATAAATCTTTGAGATTTTCATATACAAAATTTCTTTTATTCTTGTAATTTGCAATTTCATTTTTTGGAATTGAATCAATATTACCCAGCATTGCAAATTGCGCAAAGGAAGGCGCGCAGACGAAAGTATATTGTTGCAACTTATTCATCGCTTCAATGATTTCATTTGATGCATAGGCATATCCTATTCTCCAACCAGTGATCGAGTGACTCTTAGAGAAACCACTGAGAATTATTGTTTTTGCATAAATTGAAGCGGGCGAAAAAAAATTTTGATCATAATTATATGCGTCATAAATTTCATCAGAAATAATTAATACATCATTCTTCTTGGCAACTTCGACTATATTTTTAATTTCACTTTTAGTATAAACTGCCCCGGTTGGATTATTAGGAGAATTGAGAACTATTGCTTTAGTTTTTTTGTTAATTAATTTTTCCAGTTTTTTCGAATTTATATGAAAGTCTGGATAAGTATCAAGGTATTTTATCTTCACTCCTAAAAAATTCAACATTTGTTGGTACATCACAAAATATGGATCTGGCAAAATCACTTCATCTCCTGGGTCAAAAATTGAAGAAAAAAGCAAGAAAATCGCCCCAGAAGTTCCGGCAGTGACAATAATATTTTCTGGATTAGCTTTGATTTTTCGTGTTTTTTTGAGGTTCTCAGAAATTTCTTCTCGGAGTTTCAAGATTCCTTTGGTTGGAGTATAAGCATTGCAATTATCTGAAATAGCTTTTTGCGCTGAAATCTTAAGTTTTTTCGGTGTCTCAAAATGCGGTTGGCCAATAGAAAAATTCACATATTTTCCCTTGTTCTTGGCGGCTAAATCAAAAACTTTTCTGATTCCCGAGCTTTCAATTTTTTGAATTCTTTTTGAGAGTATCATTTTTGAATTTTATATGAATGATTAAAAATAGCTTTGTAAATATTTTCCACTAATTCTTTATCCATTTTAAATTTTTTAACTTTATTTTCAATAATTCTCTCTTCTCTTTCCATATCTCGAACATTTTTTCCGCTTTTCTTTTTTATCTTTCCAATTTTCTCAACTTCCCCAAAACGAATTTTGAGAAGCTCAAATATCTTTTCATCAACTGAATCAATTATATTTCTAGATGATTCCAGCTCATCCTCTCCAACTGAAGCCGCAATCTTAAAATCCAAATTATGGCAACTTCTCAAAAAATCTTTTCTAATCTTCTCGGAAAATGGATTGAAATTATTCATATCAAAAAAAAGTTGCCAGTTGTCGCTGGCGGTGTGAGGAATAATTTTCAAAAGATCAGTATATCCCGGAGTGAAAATTTCTTGTTCTTTGACACCAGAAGCCACCAAAGCTCGGCCTAGAAAATGCACTAGTGCCAAAGTTTTGGCGTTTTGTCGGTCATGCTCTTTGGGAGTAGTTTCAATCACTTTCAATTTTAGTTTTTTCAAAAATTTCCTTATGCTTTCTAATCTTTTTTGATTTATTCTCAAAGGGCAAAGAACAATCTGAAGGCCATCCAATTTCCAAGTTTGTTTTTCAAAGCTAAATTTTGTCGTCACCGGCCCAAACATTGGATGCGTTCCTAAAATTTCAATGTTTTTTGGCACATGCTTTTTCATCCACTGACAAGGCAGAGTTTTGACTGAGCAAGTGTCAACCAGCATTGATTTTTCTTTTAGGAGTGGCCCAATTTCTTGGATTATTTGTTCGGTTTTTGAAATTGGTGGGCAAAGAATGATGATGTCAAAATTTTTCAAATCTTCTTTGTCTATGATTTTTATTCCTAAATTTTTTGCTTTTTCAGAATATTTTTTCGCATCACTGACTATCGCAGAAACTTCAAAATCTTTTTTCAAAATCGAAGCAATGAGCGTCCCGAAACGCCCAAGACCCACTATGCAAATTTTCTTCTTTGATTTCATAAAAATATAACTCAGGACTCACACATTTGATTACGGAAAAGATATTAACGCAGTCGCCAGGAAAATATTCTATTTTAAATAATTTTTAATTACTGGCGAATTGTTGAATTTCATAGTTGCTTTTGCGACGAGCATATCTTGACGTGAGCAAATGCGTAAGTCCTATAAGTATTAAATTTTTTAATCTTTTATTTAACCTTAACAGCCACAATAAAAGTTGTAAAATTAAACTTTAGATCTTGGATCCCCTCTTCTAGGAGTTCGAGATTATATAACTCAGAGCAAACTCTCGGAGCGATAACCGCGGAATTTTCTGGCAAAGTTCCCTCACTCAAATCTTTGGCTGCGCTAGCGGTGTCGCAATATTCAGAAAGTTCTGCTTCCGGCCATTTTCGCTTGAGATACATTCGACATTGTCTGAGCGCTTGTTGATGAGAAGTTATCTTTTTTATATCCTCTAATTTTATGTCTTTTTTCGCCATCAAATTCATTCGGATGTCTATTTCAAACATTTTTTCAATGTTGAAAATATGTTTTGACATAGCCTGCACTGCCTCAATCACAATTCCACCATTAGAATTTTCAATTGGGAAAACTCCCTTGTCAATTTTTCCTTCGTCCAATGTCGAGAGAACATTTTCCACACTAGTCAGATAGGAAAGTTCGTATTCATTTATGCTGTTTTTTCCGCAATAATAATTAGCCGCTTCTTCCGAGAAACTTCCTCGATTCCCCGAAACACCGATTTTAATTTTTTGAGACATAAGTTTGATTTATTTTTAGTAATATTTAAAGTTTATCAATTTTAATAGTTTGAGGCAATGGCAGGCGGGTGTTACCGTCTGCCATTGCTTCAAGAAAGAGTTGCTTAGCCAGCCACGTAAACGCCAGCTTTTCTTTCGACCAAACCTATCTTTCTTGTTTTGGGTTTTTTTTCTGATTTTTGGAAACTTTCTTTTATTCTTTGAAAAAAAGTTTCCTCGAAATCACACAGAGCATTAATATTTTCCATAATTTCAGAAAGCGTTTTTTCGATTTCTGTTGTTCTGGAAATATTTATTGAATACTCCACCCCAAAAACTTTTGCGAGAAGCTTAAGGGGAACAGTGACTTTCTTGAAATCGCGCTGAATGACCCTGTCTTTTTTCTCTGCATCTTCATAAAAACTATTAATGATTTCCAGAGCCAATGCGAGATCATTCACGGTCATTTGAGCGAAATCAACAGGAAGACTTTTTCTGCCGGTAAAATTTACTTTTTTCATAATTTAATTCCTCTCTTTCTTGTTGTTTGTTTTTTGTTGGTTAGTGTTGATAGTTAAAATAAAAATTCTAGATAAAAATAAAATTATTATTTTAACCATCAAAACTCCAAAAAACAGTTTCAAAGAACAAAAAAACCGGTCTCGCGTGAGATCGGCTTTGGCTTATCTAAAATGAATATGTCTTTTATGCTTTCATTTTATGCAAAACAAAACCGATCTGGCTAAACCAGAAATAAAAGTAAGAAAAGCTATAAAATTTTTGACTAGGTTGTTTTAACATATTGCTATCTTAGCGCCTTCTATTTTTTTTGTCAACTATATATAAAAACTGACTTTATTTTTAGAGTTTGAGGAGAAGCAGATGAAATCATCTGCTCTCCCCACGATAGCCTAAATGATTTATCATCGGCTACCGATAAAATTATCTCCACAGTCATCCGGATCGTATCCTCCTTGACCAACCCATCCTTGCGATTGTTGTTGATCTTTTTTACAATCAGGAAGAACTGCGGATGATAACTGCTCTCTCGGAGCGTTATCTTCCTCCGCCATACTTTCACCTCCCTCCTATACTACTCTAATTGTTCAACACTGCCTTTCCTAACTTTCTAGTTATGGGGTATCCAGTAACTAGAATAAGGAGACCCGGGTATCGGGACACTACGAGCCCTATTGCCGTAGCACAGAGTTTTTTATAATTTCTTATAAACCGTTAAAATTTCTGTAACTGGAATTCCCTTGTTTTTTTCGAGCCCCGCCCTTAATATTGCCTCTGACAAATCAATTGGCGGCGCAGAGATTATCTGCGTGAACGGCTGGGGTTTTTCAGATTTATCTGGAATAATATTTTTTTCTTTATCGTTATCCATTTTTTCTCCTTACCTTACTGTTTTTTTATTTTTATCAGACCAATTTTTTCCATTATACATAACATAGTCACTCCAACGCAGATGCCCTCTAGCCCAAGAAAGAAAAATAGATCTCTTCCTTCTTTTACTATATAAACTAACACCAATTTATATTCCCCTGGAGAAACTATTGCTTTTTCTTCACCCATAGTTGCTATGGGTCTTATAACAATTATATCCATACTCCCTCCCGTATAATATTTTTGTTTATTTTCATCTAACAGCCAAACCAATAATTTCGAGTTCTCGCAAAATTATTGTTTTGACTGCTAGTTTTGTTTTAAAGAACTAAAAAACCGGTCCTTTTGAAGAGATCGGTCTTGATTTATTTGAAATGATTTTTTTCCTTATGCTTTTTTCATTTCACGTAAACCAAGGCCGGTCTCAAAGACCAGCAAAATAATCACAGACAATATAAATGATATTTTAGTTTGCATGTTTTTCATAAGACTAATTTAGCATACCTATTTTTTTTGTCAAATCCGAAGCTGTGGATAACTTCATATTATTCGCAATTAGTAGATTGGCATTTATTCCTAGATTAGCATCGTTTTTAGTAATCTCGAAGTTTCTTGATAGTTTTATGTTCACGAATTTTTTCCAGCGCCTTGGCTTCAATCTGTCGGATTCGTTCGCGAGTCACGCCAAACTCCTGCCCCACCTCTTCTAGGGTATGAGTTACACCATCCTCCAGACCAAAACGAATTTTCAGAATTTTTTGCTCTCTTGGTGTGAGGTCTCTTAGAATTTCCACCACATGTTCTTTGAGCATTTTTCGGCTGGCAATTTGATTGGGCATCACTGTTTCCGTGTCTTCAATGAAATCTCCAAGTACACTGTCGTCGTCAGAGTCTCCGACAGAAGTTTCCAAAGAAACTGTTTCTTGAGAAATTTTTTGGATGTGGCGAATTTTGTCCACCTCTATTCCCATCTCTACTGCAATTTCTTCCGGAAGTGGTTCACGCCCAAGATCTTGCACTAGTCTTCTGGTAATTTGCGTATATTTATTAATCGTTTCCACCATATGCACCGGAATACGAATTGTTCTAGATTGATCAGCTAGTGCGCGAGTGACGGCTTGACGAATCCACCAAGTTGCATAAGTAGAAAATTTATAGCCTTTTCGATAGTCAAATTTTTCCACTGCGCGAAAAAGTCCAATATTACCTTCTTGAATCAAATCCAAAAGCGAAAGATTATGTGAACGACCAACATATTTTTTGGCGATACTCACCACAAGTCGAAGATTAGCTTCGGTTAGTCTTTGCTTGGCCATCGCATCACCCTTTTCAATTCTTTTGGCTAAACTTATTTCTTCTTCCGTATTCAAAAGATCCACTCGACCAATTTCTCGAAGATACATCTGTACTAAATCCGAAGAAGCTTCTTCTGGACCGACATCCATCATTTCTTTTCTTGTTTTTTTCTTGCCGGTTTTCTGCTTGTCAAAATCTTCAGAAACCCTATCTGTTTCCATGCGAATCATTTCATCGGAATTAACCACTCGAATATTCTTGCTTTCTAATTTTTCATAGAGTTCTTCCAATTTTTCAATATCCCTCTCTGCATCTGGAATTACATGCAAGATCTCATCTTCAGTGATAAATCCTCTTTGTTTTCCGCGATAAACCAATTCGTCAATATCCCCACGTCTTTGGGAATTTTTTTCTTCCATCCTCTTGGAAATCTGCTTGACGACCTTTTTCTTGGCTGGCTTTTTTTTCTCAATCTTCTTTTTTGGCGCTATTTTAGTCTTTTTTTTAGCCTTCTTAAAAACAACTTTCTTTTTTCCAGAAAGATTTTTCTTTTTATTCTTCTTCGGGTTCACCTTGATTTTCTTCGAAGTTTTTTTATTTTTCAAGATTTTTTTCTTATTTTTTTTAACTTTAGCCATAGTAAATATTTAAGAGATAATATAAAAATTAAAGTTCCATTAATTTTGCTAACTCTTTGGAAATTTTGTCTGATTGTTCGAGCAGAAACATTTTTGCCTGCACATCATTTCTTTCTTCGGCCAATTTCAAATCATTCCCTATGCGATTCAGTTCTTCCTTTTTTTCCTCTCTCTCCATTTCTCGCTGACAAGCCTGAAATTCTTTCCAAGGATCTTCGATTATTATTTCTTCTAAATTATTATTCAAATTCAATTGGTATTTTTTGCGAGAGAATAGAGTTTGCGCTTTTTCACTAAGCTCTCTATTGTCTATAATTTTATTCAAGAGAATTGCTAAATCAAAATTAACTTCTTCTCCCTTTTCCACCATCAGCTTAAAAAGATTATCCGGCAAGAAAAATTTATTTGTTTTTGCTTCTTCTCCCGCTTTTTTCCAAACAAAACTCGAAACCAACATGAGGCCGATCATTTCCCAAATAAGCATCTCTTTTTTAGTTTTTGGTCCGATTCTTTCAATATCTTCTTTCGGGCCACTATCTTTGTAGTTCTTATCTTTAAGACTAGCCTTTTTAAGCTCATCCGTCAATGCTGATTCTGAAACACCTAATCCTTGCGCAACTTTTTTTATCCAATAATTTTTTTCCACTTCATTTTCTAAATTTGAAATTATATCCAACATTTCTGTGGTTATTTTTTTCTTATCCTCCACTTTATTTTTATCAAATTTTTCAAATGTCCTTTTCAAAAAATATTCCATAACAGGCAACGCACCAGCCACATTTTCTTCTAACTTTTTCGGGTTTTCCTTGGCCATATCAGCCGCGTCTTTTCCATTTTCCAAGCTCACAATTCGTACTGCCATACCACTGGACAAACATAATTTCACACTTTTTTTGGTGGCATTTTCCCCGGCACTATCCATATCAAAAAACATTTGAATATTTTTTGTGTATCTTTTTATAATAGCAATTTGCTCGAGCGTAAGCGCGGTACCACTCACCGCTACAGTGTTTTTTATCCCAGCTTGATGTGAAGCAATCACATCCATCTGTCCTTCCACCAAAAGAATTGCGTCTTGCTTTTTTATCTCAATCTTAGCTCTGTCTAGGCCATAGAGAATCCGACTTTTATGATAAAAGTCCGTTTCTGGAGAATTGACATATTTAGCTTGTGATTCATCACCTCCGGGAGTCACCCGCGCCGTATAACCCAAAATTTTCCCTGAAAAATCGCCGATTGGAAAAATAATTCGATTCCTAAAGCGGTCATAATAATCTTGCGAATTTTCTTTTTTTACAAGCAATCCCGTTTTATTTATTTCTTCAATTTTATATCCTCTTTTTAATAAAAATGACAATATATTTCTCCAGCCGTTCGGCGCATAACCCAAACGAAATTCCTTGATAGTTTCATCATTAAGCCCTCTATCTTTTAAATATTTCAATATTTTTTCCTTACCCTCCCCTTTCCACAGTTGCACTTCATAAAATTTCGTGGCTAATTCTAAGATTTCCAATGTTCGATTTTTCTCCTGCGATTTTTGTGGACTGTAGGATTGCAGTTTCACTCCCGCTTTTTCAGCCAATGAATTCAACGCTTCTCGAAACTCCAACCCTTCCATTTCCATCACAAAAGCAAAGATATCGCCTGATTTTTGACAACCAAAACAATGCCAAAACTGTTTCTCTTCATTCACCATAAAAGACGGGGATTTTTCATTATGAAAAGGACAGAGTGCCCTATAATTAGCCCCTGCCTTGTCCAGTCGAATATATTCGCCCAAAACATCAACTATATTGAGTTTTGCTTTTATTTCTTCTATTTCGGTTCCCATATAGTGCAATCGTACTATACTACAAGAAAATAGGCAAAAAATTGCAAGATTTGAGATTTTATCCTTTTAGCACACAACGCTAGATAATCTAACATATTACGTAATAAATTTTTTGTATTACGAGAGCCTCATCTCCAATTTCTCTTTTATCCTCTCCCACTTTGGATATTTGGAATTCATCAATTTATAAAATCGCTTATCATGATTTTTATATTTCACATGGCAAAGCTCGTGAGTAATCACATAATCAATGCAATCTTTTGAAGCGTGAATGAGAAGGGGGTTAAGAGCGATATTTTTTCCTCGCGCACAGCTACCCCAACGCTTGGGCATTTTCCGTATTTCCAACCTCAACTTTTGATCATAATCAAATTTTTTGAATACCTCCTCATATCTATCTTTGAATATTTCTCGAGCCCGTCTGTTATACCAAGCATTCAAATATATCCGCGTATGCACACCATCACTCACTGATTGAGTTGTAAAAAATACTAGTTTTCCATTTTGCAAAACCACTTTATCTTCTTTTGCTTTTTTAACAACTAATTGATATTGCCTGCCAAGATATAAAAAGCTCTCTCCTGACACATATTCTTTCTTGTAAATCTTTTTTTGAAATTTCTTGAAAAAATTCAATTGCTTTTGCAACCAAAACCACTTCTTCTTTAGGAATGTTTCAATGCGCTGGGCATCCGCTCTTAGCGGACACTTTACGAAAATACTCATATCGGGCATAACGGTGAGACCTAGGGTCTTTCGATTTTCCCGTATAAGCTCATATTCATACGCAAACGATCCATACACAAACTTATTCATATTTTTATTTTAAGCAATAACCTCATTATTATTTTCCGCCAATTGCATTGCGGTATCAATAATCGCTTTCATTTCTTCATGGGTCAGCTCTATGTTTTTTTTATTTTTGACCACATCATATAAATAATCATCAATAGCGTTCATCATTTTGCGCTTCACATCTCCGTTTTTGTACCAATCAACAATCGCTTCGTCTTTGATAATATTTAGAACATCCAGCACGACATCAATATAAACCTGATCATCGGCAATGTGTTTTCCAAAAGATTCTCGCAAATTGCGATAAAATACATCCGCTCCTTTGTGAGAGCTTATCTTATCCGGAAGAGTTTCATCTTTTTTATCCACCACATCATCGCGAATAAGCTTCATTTGTTTCAACGCCTCAATATCAGCCATTTTGCCAACTCTCATTTCTTCAAGTATTTCTGAAATCTTTTTGGAAAATCTTTCGTAAAACTCTGGATCCATATCCATTTTCTCAGTAATAGTCTTTTGAGTTTGTGCGGCAATTGCCTCAGCTTTAGATTTATCTGATCCCAGATTTTCAATCGCTTCTTCAAATTGTTTACGATCAGTTATATTAACTTGTTTAGTCAAAAGTTCCACTCCGCGCGCATCCACATATTTATCCAAAATATTTATCAACGATTGTTTATATTGCGCTAAATCAATTCGATCAGCATATTTCAAACTGGCCGCACGTCTAAGCTCCATGAGCTTTTTTAACTCTTTCTTATAAACATCCAAATGATCAAATTCATGCACAAATTCTTGAAGCACAAAACACTCATTCAAATTTTTAATAAAATCATTAAGTGCTTTGTAAAAAGTTTCTCTCTTGGGACCATCACTAAGAAATTGCAAATATGCCTCATCATCCGATGATGATTTTATTTCTTTGAAAATATCATGCACCAGACCATAACTTTGTTCCAGCTCCTGAATTTTCTCCGATACATCAATAAGCGTTCCCTTAACATCTAACTCATCATAATTTCCAAATAATTTCATTGCGGTATTAATATTTTTGGCATTTTCAGAATAATCAATAATATATCCAGCAGTTTTTGGGAGCTTCTTATTCTCATGCAAACGATTAACACGCGCAATCGCTTGAAGCAAATTATGATCCCTCAAATCTTTTGTTAGATATAGCACCGTGTTGCAAGGAGCATCAAAACCAGTTAAAAGCTTATCCACTACAATAATAATTTCTATACCGTCTTCATTATGTTTAAAGCTTTCGATTACATCTTTTTCATACTTAGACACATTACCATTATTTTCCCGAACCTTATCCAAATATGCCACCACTTCTTTTTTATGAGTATTCTCCTCATCGCCGTCTTCATGCTCATCAGAAATCACAATGGCAGTTCGCACTTTTCCACTACTCTCAAAAAATTTCTGAAACAAAACAGCTGAAAATTTTGAAGGAGCAACAATCTGCGCCTTGAGCCCTGTGTTTTGAAAATTCTCGCAATAATGTTTTTCAATGTCATAGGAAATTTCTCTGATTCTTCCTGGGTTATCTTTGATAACTTTGGCATTAATCGCCTTTTGGGCCTTAGCGATATATTTATTGCTAGAATTATCACAAATACGATCAGCTTGGCGTTTTTCTAAACGATCTATCTGTTCAGAATCTTGTGTCATTTCAGTATATCGCCCTTCATAAATAAGTGGCAAAATAATTTTATCCTCCAGGGCATCATCAATTGTATATTTATCAATATAGCCCCCAAATTTTCGCCAACTTTCTCCTTCGTTTTTCATGAGAGGTGTTCCAGTGAATCCAATGTAGCAAGCTCCAGGGATAATCCGATTCATTTCCAGATTAGCAATTCCATTTTGCGTGCGGTGTGCCTCATCCACCAAGACAAAAATATTCTTGTCAAGATCAACGAGTCCAGTATTTTTTTTGTGCGCTGATTCAAATTTATGTACCAAGGTAGTGATAACTGAAAGATTTTTTTCCTTAATCAAATCAAGCAAGTGTTGACCACTAGTTGCTTGGATAACATCTTTCTTCAAATTACAATTTTTGAATGTATCCTTAATCTGTTTGTCTAAATCTTTTCGATCGGTCACGATAATCACTCGCGGATTACTGATATGTGGATTTTCAATCAAAGCTTTCACAAACATTACCATCGTCAGAGATTTTCCAGATCCTTGTGTATGCCACACAAGACCACCTTTTCGACGAGCTAACTTTTTTTCAGTAACTTCTTCTTCATCAATCCTCTTGAGCATTTTGTGAATAGCAAAATATTGTTGATAGCGAGAAAGTTTTTTCACGCCAGCATCAAACAGAATATAGTTTTTAGTCAGATCCAAAAGTCGTACTGGTTCAAAAAGTGAAATCACGCCACGATCTTGCTGAGTAGGCAATCGATCAAGTTTTTGAATATGTCCATCTGTTGCACCATTTAAATCAATTAGTATTTGATTATAAATATCGCTAGGAATTTGTTTTTGGATGAGATTCTTAACGCGCACGTCCATTTCAACTTTCGAAATTTCTTTTTCCTTCCAAACTGCATAAAACTTATTTGGGGTGCCTGTTGTTCCATATTGAAATTCTTTGTTATTAGTACCAACCAAAAGTTGGGCATAAGCAAAAAGTCTTGGGCAATGTTCAGGATTTTGATATCTGTTTAATTGGCCAATTGCTTCCAAAACTGATACGCTCGATTTCTTATTCTCAATAATCGCAAATGGAATCCCATTCACAAAACAAACAATGTCTGGTCGAATGTTTTGTTTGCCAGTCGCCTCAAATTCCGCCGTCACATGAAATTCATTATTCTCTGGATTTTTGAAATCAATAAAACGGAAATTTTTTGACATCGACTTTCCACTGTGATTAACCTTGATCGTCTTGCCTCCACTAGTTGGCATAATGATATTGTATATTTTCTGCGCCGTATCGATCAAACCTTCGTATTGGATATTCTCCAATTCATCAATTGCATCTCTCACATCTTTTTCACTAAATTTATAATCCACCCCATCAATCTCATAGCTGTTTATTTCCATAAGTTTTTTAACCGCGATATCGGAGAGAATAAAATTAGTCGTGTCATTTTGTCTTTGCTTCAAAGATTCTTCGGCGGAGATATATTTATATCCCATGTTCAAAAGAAGCTCGATGAATGTGAGTTGTGATTGTCTGGCTTCGTCAAAGTGAACTTTTTCTAACATATTTTTATACTTTAATTCTTATATTTCCGGTAATTAAATTATTCAACAAATATTTTTTCTGGTCTTTTAGGATTATGAGTTTTTTATTCAGCGCTTCAATTTCTTTATCTATCGCTACAAAAATATCAGCAATCGCCGACTGCTCTTTTATTTCAGGAATTTCAATGCTCAATTTTTTAAAATCTTTCCCATAAAGATGTACGATTGTAATTCCTTGCGCCAATCGAGCTAGGCTATGTTTTTTTACGTGAGTTAAGTATAATGCTAAAAACCTAGAATCATATTTCTTTTTTGCTCGTAAAATATTGATATCTCCACCCAGTAAAATATCATCTTCATTTAGGCAAGCTGCGATTGCCAAATCCATTGCACTGGTTGTGGTGGATGCTGGAATTAATATATCACCACTAATTGAAACAACTCCTTCTTTGAAATTTGTTCTACTCAAAACATTTCCAATTAACTCTGAATATTTTGTATAAAGCTCGCCATACAAAATACACTTATATTTTCCATCACTGCTTAATTTTTCTTTTGAGAGCTCTTGACCTTTTTTTATTTCACAAATATCATTTACCTTGCATTGCTCCAATTTCTTATTAAATCTGGCCAACCGAACCTTTCCAGTTAAAAGATTCTGCGTCAAACCTTTTTTGATATTTTTTTTGATCTTAATTTTCTTCACTAATTTTTCAATTACCAAATCCAGCGTTTTCAGTACTGAAACAATACGCTTCTGCTCAGAAATTGGTGGCAACAAAAATTTTATAGCTTTGAGTTCATTTTGCTGAATACCAGAAACAGTACTACCAGAACCAAGCCTTTCTATAAATTCTTTTTTTGATTTAAACCAATAAAAAAGAAACTTATCCAATAATTCTTTTTTAGGATACAAAGCTTTTAGGTCTTGATTAATCGCGACATTGACACCAAAAACTACAGCATGGCCTAATGCCATACGAGTTGGAACAATCAATGTTCCTTTTGGAACAATCCTGCTAGAACTGTTATGCAAACCCTCCTCGGAAATATGATCCTGCGTATCATATGGATTATGCGTAACAACATCCTTAACACTTGCCCACGGAATTGATCCATTCCAAAAGTCCGGTCTTTCTTTAGATGGTGTTCCTCCGCCCTCAATTTTTTCTAAAAAATCACCCAGGGTTTTATAAAGCCATCCATCAGGAATATTTTTTTGTAATAAGTTATTTTTCATTTTTTATTGATTCTATAAAAAGATCTCTTGCATAATCACTCCATTCAAAAACAAGATCCCTATTAAATTTTTCTTTATTCTTTTTGCTCCCATCCAATTCATTAAAATAAGATTCTTCAGCAGCAGATTTTAACTGTTTAAATATTGCTTCGTAGTCTTTTTTATTGGGTCTATTTATCAAGATTTCATGTGCAACCTTATGTCTTACTGGCGATGTTTTCTTTCCATAACAATTTAAAATCTGAGAACAAGCGAGTATTCCCGCAGAATAACAGTCGATGGAAGCACACTTCTGGGATTCTTCAATAGCAAAATACAATAAAGGATTTCTCTTCAAAATTTCTATCAACCGCTTTGAAAGATTTAAAAAAAGACAAGAATTTTTTGTACCAATATTTATAAAAGGCTTCCCCTTATGATCATTTTTTTTACTATTTTTTTGTGATTTATTTTTTACCATTCTTTTCCTTATGTCCATTTATAAGTTCTGAGGCTAACATAGAATCTTCGTTATTAATATTGAAAGAGTTTAGACCATGATTATTAATTGAACCCAACCCAAGCATTGAATGTCCAGAAACATAGGAATCTGGGCTTAGATTACCAAACACCAGTCCTGAATCATTTTTTATTTCCCGTACTTCTTTTTCAAGATCTTCTATTTTTCTTTTAATCATTTCACCATCTTGTTTACTCGCATGCAAAAGCGTTTTCTTGTTTTTCAAAATTTCATCAATATAAGATTGTATAGTATCTTTTTGAGTTCTTTGTAGTTCCTCTTTTTGTTTTAACTCTGGAACAATATCAACCCAATCTGCAAGACCAGCAGCTATGTTCAAATCTATTGTTGCGACATGCCGATTCACCTCCTCAAGAGTTCTCTTATCCTCCTGTTTTCGCGTGCGTTTTGAAAATTCAATTATCCAAGACTCGATGTTGCGAAGTTGTGCTCGAATTCCTTCAATATTTCGAACTGCTGACCGACCTTTTTTTTCAAGAATATTTTTGTTAGATATTCTGTCATATTCATCCTTGAAAAAAGCACCCGCAATACCACCAAAAATACTGCCAAAAATTGTCATAGTATTTGAAAATGGAACATTAGCTTTATAATAGACGGAGAGATAGAGCGCGACACCAGTTATGCCAGCTGAAATCAAAAACCACGGATTGAATAAAAGTGCAATTAGTTTCCCCCATTTTTTAACCAACCTTGAATCAACAATTTTTTGCCACATATTAATATTTTTAAATTTTTTAAATAATTAGCCATCTGTTTTTCCAATTTTTTATTTCTCCCTTATCTCCAACCTCTCAATCCCATTCTTCTCAAATTCCTCCTCCCACCCAATCTCACATTCCTGCCTTTTTAAAAACCTCTCTTCTTGTGTCATTTTATCCCAATCATCTTTTGAATATTTTCTCATAAAATCCCTCTCCCCCAAATGATCAGACAGCTCAGTCCAAAAAGTTTCATCATCATACTCATCATGAAGCTCATTAATGTCTGTTTCTTCTTCAAAAAATCTAGTTGGATAAAATTTTCCGTCGCCAACAGATTCATCATCCACATATTCTTCCAATCCAAAATTTTTGGCAAAAGAAAAGACATAACTTTCCAAGTCTTCATATTTCTCAATCCTATCGTCTGTGCGATTTGCGTTGGCCATCCAGTTTCCAAGATAAACCAACTTCATCAAGTTTTCAAATTGTTCTTTGTTAAATTCAATTTTCATAGAGTTATTGTCCATCGCCAAATTTGGCGATGGATTATTTTAATTGTTTCTTAATTCTAGATTTCAAATAATTTCGCTCGCTCACCACCCTCTTCCCTGTTTTTTGCTCCAACTCTAACCGCGCGTTTTTGGCAATCCGGCCACCGCGCCGTGCTGGAGTTTTATTTTCTTCCAAACCTTTGGTTTCCAAAGTTTCCGCTATTTGACGAGTAGAGAGTTCGGCAAGCGCCGTGAAAACAAGCTCTGCATCGGTCATATGATCTCGCAGATTTTGATTTTTCAATCCCTTTAACTTTTTGTGACCCCTCACCGACAAATCACTCCACTCTTGGTGAATAATATTAGTGAGAATGGCATATTCGTCATGCTTTTTAACTTCGTTATTTTTCCAATAATCCGTAAGTTTGTTACGAATCTCCTGCCCCATCATTCTCTGTTGGACCCATGACTTGCTTCGCCCCATTTTTTGCCAATATTCTCGACTGCGATTAAGAGCTTTCTCCGGATCGGATATTTCTTCTATTCTTTCATAGCCAACTTTCGCTAACCATAGCTTAATTGGTTCAGCTTTTTTGCTTGGAACGGATTGAATTAGGCGTAAAATTGTTTCCACATCCGTAGCATCAGTAAGATATTTTTTGCCATCAGAAGCTGTCATTTTCAGTTGGTTACATTTTGTAACCACCTCAGATCCTTCTTTATTTAAGCGATTTTTCAACACTTTCCAATAATTTCTTGGGTCAGTACTTTGCGTTAGAATTGCAATTATATCAACCACGGAAAAATACCACCGTTCTTGTTTTCCATCCCAATGTCGTCGCACCGGATGTTCTTCAAAAATTGTAATGAGTTTGTTATTAGTTTTTGTCATATTTTTATTTTACAATTTTTAATTCTCTCAAATATTTATCCATCTGTTTTTCCAACTCCTTGATCTCCGGCTCAAGCTCAGCCAATTCTTTTAAATTTGCCTTAATATCAATCGGTGCTTCTTCTTCGAATGTATCCACATAACGCGTGATATTGAGATTGAAATCATTTTCTTCAATCTCTTTAAAGTTCACCTTGCGAGAGAACTTTTCAATCTCCTTGCGCTTGGCGTAGGTATTATAAATTTTTTCAATGTTTTCTTCAGTGAGCGTGTTTTGCGCCTTGCCCGGTTTGAATTCTTTTGATGCCTCAATGAAAATCACATCCTTCTTTTTTTCATTCGCTCCGCCTTTCTCGCGCGATCGATCAATGACGAGAATTGCTACTGGAATGCCAGTTGTTTGAAAAAGTCCAGCCGGAAGTCCAATCACAGCATCAATAATATTTTCCATTAGAAGTTGTTCGCGGATTTTTCCTTCGGCACCACCACGAAACAGCACACCATGAGGAACAATCACTGCGATGCGTCCTGTTTTTGGCTTAGCAGTTTCCACCATATGCGTGATAAAAGCAAAATCACCTTTGTCTTTTGGTGGTACACCTCGCCAAAATCTTTTATATTTATCCGCTTCGGCATTTTCTGCGCCCCATTTTTTCAAAGAAAACGGGGGATTGCAAACCTGGGTGTCATATTTCATTAACTGGTCGTTTTCCACAAGCAAGGGATTGTTTAAGGTATCGCCCCACTCAAGCCTAGCCGAATCTTTTCCATGTAAAAAAATGTTCATCCGTGCTAATTGATAAGTTGAACCAGTTGATTCTTGTCCATAAAGAGCATAATTTTCTGAACCTTGCTTTTCTATTTCCTCGCCTGCAAGCAAAAGCAGGTTCGCGCTTCCGCAACAAGGATCACATATTCTTGCCCCCTCCTTTGGTTGCGCAAGTTTTGCTAATAATTTTGCTACTGCGGTAATCGTAAAAAACTCGCCAGCTTTCTTTCCTGCATCTGCACCAAAACGTTCAATCATATACATATAGGAATTCCCGATGATATCATCGCCTGCGTCAGAAAGATCTATTTTATAGAAATCATGAATCAAATGACGGAGCATTTTGTTTCTTTGTTCGAGTTTTCCCAAAGTTGACTCAGAGTTGAAATCCACACTAAAAACACCCTCGAGCTTTTCCTTGTTGGCATCTTCGATTTTGTGCAATGCCTTATTTATTTCTTCACCGATATTATCCTGTTCAATGATGCTGTAAATATAATCAAACGAAGCTTTTGGTGGCAGATAAAAACGGTCGAGCTTCATCTTTTCTTCAATGCGTTTTTCATCACTGCCAAATCGCTTCTTGTATTCCTCGTGTTTCTTTTTTGAGAGATCACTAAGATACTTGAAAAAAAGCATCACCAACGCATAGTCCTTATACACACCAGCATCAACACTACTTCTCGAAGAATCAGCGGCTGCCCATAGAATTTTATTAAGTTCTTCTTGCGTATATTTTTTTACTGCAGTCATAATTTTATTTGTTTAATAATTTATTTATAGCAATCTCATTGATGTCTTTTACCAAATTAATTTTTTTATTTAAGGATTTTTGTAATTCTTTGTCGGTATTATATATTTCTATTATTTTATTTTGCGTTTCTATGCTAGGCAGAACGATTGACATATTTTCCAAATCATTTCTACGAATCGATTTAATGACCGCCCCAGTCGCTCTTTCATTGAGTTTCTTTTGTCCTTCGATTGAGTTTAGATAAATTGCCAGATATTCCGGTAGAACATTTTCATTTTTTATTTTTAAAATATAAACAGATGATGTAGCGACTATATTTTTTAATTCCAAACTCACTGATCCCGCGCGAAAACTCCCACGCGAAGAAATAACTACATCTCCTTTTTTCACAATTGCTTTTGAGCGATAATTTTCAAAATCTATTCCGTCCAAATTCTCTTCATCCACAGTCGAATTTTCCAAAATATTTTTCGCCTGAAGTGCAAAACATGAGGCATTTTCTTTACTCCGTAGAGCAGTCCGGAAGGAGTAGCCCGCAATCACTTCCGCAATATCTTCTAGATCTTTTTTATCTTTCATAAAATCAGTCTACTCCAGATACTAATTTTTGTCAAATTTTTAATTACAGCCCAAGCCCTACTGTTTTATATTTAACCAAAAATCAAAAACAGCCTCTCTCTCGGGAGACTGTTCCTTCAAAACACTGCTTCTAGACCTTGTATAATTGATTATAATGAGCAATACTTTAGATAATATGAAAATACACTCTAGCGTTCTGGCAAAAAAATTGAAAAATGGTGAAATTACTGTCATTCCAACTGACACAATTTATGGATTGACAACTAGCGCTTTTTTGCCAAAAAGCATAGAAAGAATTTATCAAATAAAAAAGAGAAATCCGGAAAAACCCCTTATTATACTCTTATCTGTAATTTCTGATTTATCTTTATTTGAAATTAAAATTGACAAATATACCAAAAAAATCCTAGAAACGGTCTGGCCAGGAAAAGTGAGTGTTGTTTTGCCCTGTTTAAATAGAAGGTTTCACTATTTACATCGAGGAAATGATTCGCTAGCTTTTCGCTTACCTGCCAAAACTGATTTAAAAAATTTACTCAAAATTACTGGGCCACTTGTTTCTACCAGCGCCAATCCCGAAGGAAAACATTCCGCTAAAACAATTACCAAAGCTAGAGAATATTTTAGCAATTCTGTCGATTGCTATATAGATGAAGGTCTCCAAAAATCCTTACCTTCAACATTAATTGAAATCAAAGATGGGAAAGTTAAAATTTTACGCCAAGGGGGAGAAAAAGTAAAAATTTGAAAATTGGCTATCTCTTACTGGCTTTTCGCGCCCCCGTCTCATCCGAACCAAAGTGATGAGCAATTTCATGCCAAACAGTTTCTGAGATTTGCTTTTGCAAATCTTTTTCTGTTTGACACAAACTCTCTATCGCATTTTTGAAAATCGTAATTTTGTCCGGAAAAACCGGTCCAACATTAATTCTCTTCGCTTGATGATAGCCTTCATATAGCCCCAAAAGCAAAGTGTCTTTTTTGTCATCCAGTTTAGCTTTGCGCAATTGTTCCTGTGTTGGATAATCCTCCACAAAAAAAGCTAGGTTGTTTATTTTCTCGCGAAATTTTTCCGGCACACTGTCAATGGCCTCCGCCACCCAAGATTCAAATTGTTGTTTAGAAACTTTCATTATATATTTTTTCAAATAATATTCCCGCTGCCACTGCCACATTCAATGATTCAATTTCACGAGACTGTGAAATCTTCATTTTTTTATCCGACAATTTTATTATTTTTTCCTCTACTCCATTCGCTTCATTTCCCAAAACCAGACAAAACTTTTCTTCTTGAAAAATCTTACTGTTTATGACTTCGCCTTCTAAACTAGTGACAAAAACCGGCATAACTTTTTTGATTTCTCTAAATATTTTCAAATTTTCATCTTTGGAAATATTTAATTTAAAAATAGCATCTTTGGCCGCGCTAATTGTTTTAGCGTTGAAAACATCGGCACATTTTTCATCGATGATAATATTTTTAAGGTCAAACGCGATGGCTGTTCGCAAAATTGTACCCAGATTCCCTGGGTCAGCTATAGCATTTAGATAAATTATTTTTTCCTTCAAATTTATCTCTTTTTCTTGCTTGTCAAAAATTGCGCAGATTCCTGATGGGGTGGTTAGCGAAGAAAAATATTTATTAACTTTTTCATTCATCACAAAATGCTCAGGAAATTTTTCAACTATGAAATTTATTTTTTCATCAGCTTTATTTAGCAGATCTTCTGTGACAAAAATTTGCACCGGCATAAATCCAGCTCGCATTGCATCATGAATGATGATTAAATTTTCCACCAAAAACTGCCCCGAGACATCACGAACCTTTTTATCTCCAAGCTTCTTTAAAAATTTAATCTTTTCATTATCTGTACTTATTATTTTCATTTACCCTGTTAAATAAGATTTGTATCTTGTGATAAGACACAGCCTATTCTAATTATGTTGTTTAGTTTTTCACCCAGTGCTTATTAAAATATATACAAATCTAATTTTAATTTTTTGAAATTATTTTTTCTTTTTTGTTTCTAAAAGCTTTTTCACTTCTCGATCAAAATCAGAAATATAATTTTTATCTTGCTCCACACGATATTTTTCATATTCTGACTCGGCTTTTATTTTTGCTTCCAACGCTGTAATTTTTCCCGCATTTGTAAGGATGCAATAATCCGAAACAGCTAAAAATTTATCTAAAAAGCTAATCCAGTCTTTCATATTCATCACAATATGTCTTCGCGCCCTGTTTTCAGCTAAATCCAAATAAGCAGATACAATTCTTTCTAGTTGTTCTAGGTAATCTTGATTAAGATAATTTTTTGCAATCGCAACATCTAATTTTGAAATTTTACCTTTTGGCGCTTGTTTCCAAGTTTTCAACCCCATATACACTTTTTTTGCGTCAACTTCGGTATAGATAATCTCTGCAGCCGTTTTACCAGTGATTGCCCAATGGAGCTTATTTTGAACAGTTGCAAAAAAATCTTTAGTTAGCGAATCGTTCGGATCATAATCAGCAGATAATGCATAAATATCAGTAACTTTTTGATAAAATCTTCTTTCACTCAAGCGGATTTCGCGGATTCTCTCAAGTGCCTCATCAAAATAATCTTGCCCAAAATGTTTTATTTGCTTAAGCCTTTCATCATCCATCGCAAAACCCTTGATGATGTATTCGTGTAAAATTTCCGTCGCCCATTTTCGAAATTCCATTGCCCTGTGAGAATTCACTCGATACCCAACCGCAGTGATTGCTTTAAGATTATAATATTTAACGGATTTAATTTGAGTTTTCCCTTCTATCGCACCATGCTGAGTGGTATGTTCCAAAATGGAAACAACCACTTTTTCATCTAATTCTCCAATTTCAAAAATATTTTTAAGATGTTTTGAAATTGCGGGGATATTAACTTCAAATAGCTCCCCCATTTTCTTTTGAGTAAGCCAAAGAGTGTCATCTCTAAAAAAAACATCGATATTCACTTTACCATTTTTTGTTTGAAAAATAACAAAGTTATTAAATTTTTCCAATGTTGAATTATTTTTTTTCATATTTTTATTCTAGTGATATTATATCATTATTCTACCACATCCCCTGAAACTGTCAATTATTAATTTTTCCGTAAAATAAAACCTGCTAAATCGGCAGGTTATTATTGGCGGAAGAGGAGGGATTCGAACCCTCGGTGAGTTGCCCCACACACGCTTTCCAAGCGTGCCAATTAAACCACTCTTGCACCCTTCCTTTTTTTGAGTTTTAAATATTCTAATAATCTCTTTTTCTGATGTACATTAGTAAAACCTATTTTTCTTTCATATTGTAAAACCTCCGCTTCTCTATGGAGAAAAATATTATCACCACTCCAGCTTCTTTTAGGATGAAACCCTTCAGAAATTAATACTTTCTCTACAAAAGCCAATAATGGCTTTGACTTATTCGTAAAACATAATCCTATATTAAAAGATTCCCATTTGCCATTACTATGTTGATGGTAATAGACTCCGCCATCTGTGTCAATCAATCCTCTCAAGCAGTCTTTGGAATATTTTGCATTTTTTTTGATCCAATTAGAAACATCAACTTGATTCCTAACTTTATTCCCTTTCTTTATTTTATTTTTTTCTAAAAATTCAACTAGCTCAACTGAAGATACCACCAATCTTATGACATTTTTACTCACAGGAGAGGACAATTTATATACCACTGATTTGATTCCAAAAAGATTTTCAATCAACTTTTCAACTTTTTCATAATAATTTTGTCCATTTATTCTGTTAAAAGAAATGGCAATCTGAAAATCATTACTAAACCCACCATCCCCTAAAAATATACCAATAAATTCGGCTAGAGCAGAAGATTTTCGAGGAATAGAAATAATTTTACGTAAATTACAATTCGAATATAATTCTGGAAATAATTTGCGTTTTTTTTGAGAAATTTCTCCTCCTTTTTTCCTCCCCTCTGGAGTGCCAGGACCACCATATTTTTCAGCCGTAACTTTACCACCAATTTTAGCAGCTTTTTCAATACTCCAATAATCAGGAAGTGCTGTATATTGTGGAATTTTTAAAGATTTTCCAGCTAATTTAACTAATTTTTCCAATGCTTTTTGGGATATAGTATATTTTTCTCGTCTCCAATCTAATAATGTTCTTTGGGAAATTTCTATTTTTTTTGCAATTTCAATCCAGCTTAATCCACTCCGATCAAAACAACTACTCAAAAATTTAGATTGCAATCCTTTTTTAAATTTTATTCTAGTCATATTATTTATATTATATCACAATATTTTCAATATGCAACTAAGCCATACCACCAATCTTGTGTATAAAAAAATACCACCTATACGCCAATGTGATATTTCTTTACTAAATTGTAAGTTTTATTTTTCCATCTTCCCAATTTCAATGGTAGTTTTGATCACTGTGTCGGGATTAAGAGAAATTGAATCAATGCCTTCTTCCACGAGGAATTTGGCAAAATCCAGAAAATCCGATGGCGCTTGTCCGCAAATTCCAACTTTTCTTTTGGCAATATGCGCCTTTCTAATCACTTGACGGATAAGCTCTTTGACAGCTTCATTTCTTTCGTCATACACATGCGCCACCTTAGCGCTGTCTCGATCTACTCCCAGTGTAAGTTGAGTAAGGTCATTAGAACCAATTGAAAAGCCATCAAAAATTTTGGCAAATTCGTGCGCCAAGATAACATTAGATGGAATTTCACACATCACATAAACTTCTAAACCTTTCTTTCCTCGTTCTAGCCCATGTTTTTTCATTTGGGCTAAAACTTTTTTTCCTTCTTCAATTGTTCGACAAAAAGGAATCATAATCTTGACGTTCGTAAGCCCCATCGTTTCTCGCACTTTTTTGAAAGCGCGACATTCTAAGGCAAAACCATCCACATAATCAGCGTCATAATAGCGCGAAGCTCCACGCCAACCAATCATAGGATTTTCTTCGGCTGGCTCGAAATTTTTCCCACCAATCAGTGTGGAATATTCGTTTGTTTTGAAATCTGACATTCGAACAATCACATCTTTTGGAAAAAAAGCGGCGCCAATTCGACCGATGCCTTCAGCTAATTTATCCACAAAAAATTCTTCCTTATTTGGATAACCTTGAGTAATTTCTTCAATTTTCCTTCTTTCGTCTTTGTCTTTGATTTTTTCAAAATGCCGGAGAGCCATCGGATGAATTTTGATGTACTCTGTGATGATAAATTCTTCTCTTGCCAGTCCCACGCCGTCGTTGGGAATAAAAGAAAGATCAAAAGCTTGGTCGGGATTACCAACATTCATCATAATTTTTGTTTTAGTTTTACGAAGATGCTTAAGATTGGTTCGTTTGATTTCATATTTTAGCATTCCATCATAAATCTTTCCTTCCTCCCCTTCGGCGCAACTAGCTGTGATATTTTGTCCGTCTTTTATAGCATGCGTCGCATTTCCCACTCCCACAATACACGGGATTCCAAGTTCTCGACTCACAATGGCCGCGTGACTAGTTCTGCCACCGGAATTTGTGACAATAGCACTGGCAATTTTCATAATTGGTTCCCAATCTGGATCAGTCATTTCAGTGACAAGCACTTGACCTTTTTTGAACTGGGCAATTTTTGCCACATTTTTTATCACATTAGCTTGACCTTGCCCGATTTTTCCACCCACCGCTGAACCCTGACAAAGTAATTTTCCTTTCTGGCGCAAAATATATTCTTCTAAAAAGTTTTTGTCTTTTTGCGATTCCACTGTTTCTGGCCGAGCCTGAACGATGTAGAGTTCATTGTTTCGGCCATCTTTGGCCCACTCGATATCCATCGGTTTTTTGTAATGCTCTTCAATTTTTGTTCCCCAAACGGCGAGTTGCAAAACTTCTTCGTCAGTGAGGGCAAATTTTTTGCGATCTTCCATTGGGACAGAAACATTTTGCGTGGAAGAATTTCCACCAACACTATAGATCAATTTATTTTCCTTGCTTCCCATTTTCTTGCCAATAATTGATTTGAAACCATCTTTTAATGTTGGTTTATGCACGATAAATTCATCTGGCGTCACCTTACCTTTGACAATATTTTCCCCCAGCCCCCAAGATCCATTTATCACTACCGCGTCTTGAAAACCCGATTCAGTGTCAATGGTAAACATCACGCCACTCACTGCTTCATCTGATCTGATCATTTTTTGCACACCCACCGAAAGAGCAATGGCGAAATGATCAAATTTTTTGTCAACGCGATATGAAATTGCGCGATCAGTGAAAAGTGAAGCGAAACATTTTTTGACTGATTCCAAAAGATTATATTCCCCAACGATGTTCAAATATGATTCCTGCTGACCAGCAAAAGATGCGTCCACTAAATCTTCTGCTGTGGCGCTAGATCTCACTGCTACGTCCACTCCACCCGCAAAATGATTAGTATGATCATCTTTGTCCCAAGTAATGCGAAAATCTTTGTGCCTTGCATATTCTTTGGACAATTTGGCATAATTTTCCACAATTTCATTTCTGAGATCTTCTGGAAATTGGGCGGAAAGAATCAGCTCGCGAATTTGATGTCCCCGTTTGGCCAAATTCACCATACTACCAGTGTCCAAACCTCTCAGAATTTTTTTGATTTTTCCATCCAGATTATTTTCTGAGATAAAATAGCGATAAGCCTTAGAAGTAATTGCAAAACCATTTGGCACTTTTATCCCCTTGCCTTTCAAATTAGAATACATTTCCCCAAGCGACGCATTTTTTCCTCCGCCAAATTCAATGTCCCCAATCCCGAGTTCCGAAAACCACAACACGAATGCATCTTTTTTATTTTTCTTGATTTGTTTTTTTCTTTTTAACATTTTTTTATTTTTACCCTATGTAATATCTCGACTTGTCGAGATAATTTTGTAATCAAAATTTATTACATAAGGTGAATTTTTTATTTTAAATTTTAATTATTTGCTTCATGTTTTATGTTACATGTTTCATGAAATTATTATACCACAAAAAAGTATTTTTGTTAAAAATTTTAATCTAATTATTTTTTATTATAAAAAAGCCCCACAATGTTTCCATTGTGGGGGGGGTAAATATGTTAATTTAAAATTTGCTTTGCAAAAAATTAAAGAGCAAGACGCAAACGATAAGCACTGCTGAAGTCGTCGGCAAGGAAGGAATGCAGACAAAGTCCATCGACACCAGATCCAGCATGGGCAACCGAAACATCTGGATCCGTATGCTTATCTCGATGATCAATTATATCACGTCTCCATTCCCAGGTACCAGGAGCCAAATACGTTTTATCTTTACTGAACATTTGCGCCGCTAGAACGATCCCTTCGCCTTGAGACAAAACTCGCACACCAGAGTTGATTGCTGAAATATAAGAATGATCTTTCGGTTTTACTAGTTCGCCTTTTTTATTAATTATTTTTTGATCCACTGGAATGTCCGGCAAATTACTGGTAAAAACCCCTCGCACCACTCCGGATTTAATTTTTGGTGGAGATTTTTTTTTGCCAAGAATTTTTTTTGCCTCGGACACCCAATCATTCTCAAAAGCCACCGGATCAAATTCTTCCGGCTCAGTCGGATTGCATCTCGCTAAAAGTTCAGCAAGTGTCATTTTTGTCCAAAGTTCAGTTTCTGATTCATTCCAAATCTGGAAACCATCCTCCTTAAATCTTCTTAACAACCAGAAGAAAAAGAATTCAGCCTCAATTAAATTTTCTGCATAAAGTTCAGCGGAAGATGATAATATAAGAAACCAATTGATACAGCCGGATTCAAGCCCAGCCTTAATGGCTGGTAGTCGATCAGCTTCAACAAAAATTCTCCTTCTGAAACTTTTACCCAAATAAAAGCCTCTTAACTTCCCGTGACCGTAAAATTCTTCCGACTGCCATCTAATTTGTTTCTCTAGACTTCCTCCATCTAGAAACCTTTCAAGGTTGTTGTCTTGAAACCATCTCAAAAGCGCCGGATAACTAAACACTGCCGGAAAATAGTTCCGATCAAAATCAATCAGTGCATCCAAGTATGCTGGATCGTCAATTGTCCGTTGAAAAATTGGGAATCCCCCAGCTTCGATAAGTCTCCTGGTTGCCTCGTTTACAGTTCCCATCCCTTTTGACAATTCAATTTCTGCCTGCGTTGGTTGTCGGTTCGCAATGGTATTTTTTGTTTCCATCGCACACCTCCCTTTCTTCTTTAAAAATTGTTTTTAAATAACTTTCAATTACCAGACCGTTTTCTGATAATTAAAGCATTAAAGCATTGCCAAGGCTAAAAGTCAAACACCTATGTCTTTTTTTGGCTTAAATAAAGAATTTTTTAGCTATTCCACTTTTACCCCACACCATTTTTTGAAAAAAATTATCTTAATTTTCAGATTAAAGGCGAAGCCGCTTCGCTTAAAAATATATAGGATTCGAAGGTTTCCCTTGAAAATGGTGCGGGGTTTATCGATAAAATTTTTAATGCCTTTTTATCTTAAAAAATCTGCCTTTTACATCTTAACCCACCCCATAAAATAAAGAACTATAAATTGAGATTTTAGAGCGTTAAAAATTTACTCATTCTGTGCCTAAGGGGAGTTAGTAAATTTAGCGATAAAATCGAAAATTTATTTCTTTATTTTATTAGGGTGGCCGCTTTCTTTTGTTACTTTTCTTTGAGGCAAAGAAAAGTAAGTGGAGAATATTTTCTTGGCTCGAAAGAAAAAGTAAGGTAATTTTTACAAAAAAAGAACTGGCGCGAAGCCAGCTCTTTCGAAAATAATTTTATTTGTATATTAGTAAATTCGTACAAATTTGTAATTCGTAGAATCTAATCCACCTCCTCCACTTTCACCAAACTCATATGCTCCTTAGTGACGTGCGGACGACCCATTACGATGACTAGTTTATCTTTGAGATTAACTTTCTTCTTGGTTTTTAGAATCTTAATTGAAATATCAATCAGTTCATCAATCGTTTCACAATCTGGCAAAACAAAACTCTGCACGCCCCAAACCAAACTCAATTGATTATGTGTTTTTTCATTGTTAGTCATCACAAAAATTGGACATTCTGGGCGATGACGAGAAATCATTTGCGCGGTAAAACCACTCACACTAGCCACCACAATCGCTTTGGCCCGCGTATCTTTCAAAAGTTCATGAGCTGAATTAGCCACTGCCGCCGAAGTAGATTTCTTTTTGTCTCCCAAAAATCCATGTTCCAAATCATCAAAAGGTGATCTTTCGGTGTTACTAATTATGTCACTCATAGCCTTAACGGCTTGCACGGGATATTTACCGTTAGCCGTTTCACCAGAAAGCATCACCGCATCAGCATGATCAATTACCGCGTTAGACACATCCGAAACTTCCGCGCGAGTTGGCAAAGGATTTTCAATCATTGAATTGAGCATTTGCGTGGCCACAATAACTGGCACGGCTGACCGAAGGCACTTAGCAATAATTTCTTTTTGATAAATCACTACCCGATTTTCATCCATTTCAATTCCAAGATCCCCTCTAGCTACCATCACCGCATCTGATGCTTCAATTATTTCTGCAATATTTTTGATTGCTTCTTTTCTTTCAATTTTGGCAATTATCTGAGGCAACTTCAGCTTATTTTTCACTATCTTTTCTATTTTCTTTTTCACGTTCATTATCTCCTTAGCATTACTCACAAAAGAAAGTGCAATGTAGTCAACATCTTGCGACAACGCAAACTTCAAATCTTCCTCATCCTTTTTTGTGAAGGCCCCTCTTTCCAATTTAATATCGGGAATATTGACACCCTTATGATTCTTAAGCACTCCTCCACTTATTACTTCCGCTTTCAAGTATTTTTTTTCCTTGGAAACTACTTTCATCTTTATCAATCCATCTTCGACTAAGATATAATTTCCAACCTTAATATCAGAAATAATTTTCGGCCAATCAAGCTTGAATAATTTTCCTTCTATTTTCAGCAGTTTTTCATCCACCGAAACATCCGAAACAAAAATTGTTTCTTTTTTCTTAACTTCTATTTCTTCTTCAACAACGGTTCTAATTCTTGGTCCCTGAAGATCGGCGATAATTCCAATCGGCAATTCCAACTCCTCACGAAGCTCTTTGATATAATTTATCAACTTGCCATTAGAATTATGATCGCCATGAGAAAAATTTATCCTCGCCACATTCATTCCTGTCTTGATTAATTTTTTCAATTTTTCCTTAGTCCCAGTCGAGGGTCCAATAGTTGCTACAATTTTAGTTCTCTTCATAATTTTACGAAAGTACGAATTAAACGAAAGTACGAATTAAAACAAGCAAGGATTAGTAATTTAGCTTGATTCGTAATTTCGTAAATAGTTAATAATTTTTTATGTTCTAATTATATCATTAAAACTCAAACAAAAACAGACAAACCTAAATTTGCCTGTTTTAAAGATAATACTGACTATTTTAGAATTTCAAATCCTCCAATAATCGGTAGTTTTTTCATTTCTCCCTTAGCTGCATTGATTATACCGATAATTGCAACAACTAATAGTATAATGCTTCCGATAGGCAAGATTATAAACCAACCAAGAATAGGAATCAGTGTTCCAACAATATTAACTGCGATAGCTGAGATTAAAAGCACTAATTGCTGATTAGCGTGAAATTTAGCAAACGGACTTTTCTTGCTTTCTTCATTCAAAAGAGGAATAAAGAAAAGAATTGGAATGATATACCCAATAATGGCCATCAGCTTGTTTTTTTCCACATCAGCTGAATTAGCTTTTGGTGCCTCCTTTGGTGCTTCTTGTGGCGCTGGTTGCGCTTGTTGCTCTTCTTGTTTTTGCTCTTCCATATTTTTTTTATTAATTTATTATATGTTTAAACTATTTTCCCCTCATTTCTATTTTAGCATGATTTATAAATTCCACAACTGGCAATATATTTTCTATTTTTTTGCGATTTTCCAAAGCAATTTAAAATAGCCTAGATAAGCATCATGAATATCTTGACTATCCATTTGAATAGCAAATATTTCTTTACCGAAAGAAATTAATGTGACGCAATTATGCCAAATTTGAATTGAAATTGGAGTTGTATGTTCTTGCTTTAAAAACCTACACTCCCTATTTATTCTTTTTAAATTTTTAGCTTCTTTTCTATATGTTTCACTAAATAACAATTTAGATTTTATATTTTTACCTTGTCGCAATTTATTACTCCTCTCGAGAACTCCGCCAACTTCCAACATCTTAGTATGCTCCTCTGCCAAACAAGCTAAGATATATATTTCACTATTGGCTGGCATTTTTTCATCATTTCGCAAAACAAGTTCGCGATAAGCCTGCGCTCCCTCATAAATTTTTATCTCCTGTCTACTTGTCTGTCCTCCAAGTTTTTGGTTAATTTCCTTTATGAGATTTTTAGCAATTTGCTCTTTGGTTTTTATATTGTCAAAAATATTATCCGGATTAGAAATTTTATAATGATTACGTCGCCCTTTTACCACACCAATTACCATATTTTTTTCTATAAGGCCATTTAAGGCGTCATAAATGACCTGACGATGTATTTTTAGTCTTTCAATTATCGGTCCAACTGTAACTTCCCCAACTTCCAAGAGGGTTTTATAGACTTTTATCTCATTATTAGTCAGGCCAAGTTGCTTTAGCTCCTTTTCCATTTTTTTTGATGTCAGTTCAAAAATGACGAGTCGTTATTTTTCTTCTTATTACAGCCTTATTATAGCGCAACTTTTGACTGCTGTCAAGTTTTGTCATCGGTTTTTTGTTGACAAATTAAAATAGCCTTGCTACTATCCCCTATTATTTACAACGCTAAATAACTTACTTTAACAACCCACTAAGGAGAACTGGTCATGACAACATCAGCTATGTTAAAAATTTTCTTTCCTTACATTAAAATTAACACTTTGGACAGATTGAATGAATTCTTAAAAAGTGAGGAAAATAAAATCCCTAATGATTTATGTAGAGGTGGCGGAGGAGATCGCTATTATTTTTGTATTATTGAAAAAATCTCCTTATCTATGGTGTGTGATGAGTCTAAAGATATAGCCTTAGCAATAACTTTGACACTAGTCGATGGCTATCACAGTAATATTTTTAAGGATGGCTTTTATCAATATGTGTCTGTTCGTGATAATTTTTTTAAAAAAATATCCGAAATTATTGGTGACGACCATCCACTACGGGACTAATTAATAAAACTACAACATTAACTTACACAAAAGGACGAGAATTATCTCGTCCTTATTTTTTTATCTAAAGTCTACTACATACTCATCCCTCGCAAAGCTTTTATACGTTCTTCAATTGGTGGGTGGGTCATAAACATCTTCATCATTTTTTTCCCCTTGAAGGGATTAGCGATGAAAAGATGGGCGGTGGCGCGGTTAGCGGCTTCGAGCGGTTCGGTATCTTGAGAAATTTTTTCCAAAGCTTTTGCCAAGCCTTCCGGATAACGGGTGAGAAGCGCGCCATCAGCATCAGCCAATAATTCGCGCTTGCGAGAAATTGCCAATTGCATCAGAACCGATGCGATTGGAGCTAAGATTGAAAGAATGATTGCTAGAATTACGAGAACCATTTTAAGTTGTCCGCCACCACTATCATTATCCCTCGATCTTCCTCCAAAAAAAGCCCAGTGACGAAACCAATCAGCTAGAAGCGTCACAAAACCAACTAAAATTACAACCACCGTGGAAAGCAAGATATCGCGATTGCCAATGTGCGACAATTCGTGTGCAATCACGCCTTCGAGTTCCGTTTTTTCTAGGCGGGAAATTATTCCTGTGGTGAGACAAATTACACCATGCTTTGGATCACGCCCCGTAGCAAAAGCATTCATTGCTGAATCCTCTATTATATATATCTTTGGCACTGGTAGTCCCGCCGTGATGCAAAGATTTTCCACGAGATGATAAATCTCCGGATTTTCACTATGCTTTACCTCTTTTGCTCCACTCATTGTCAGGACAATTTTGTCGCTCCACCAATAAGAGGCAAAACTCATCACGACAGAAAAAATAACTGCGATGTACAGTATCGTACTGTTGCCCATCGCACCAGCGAAAACATAACCTACTCCAATTACAAACACCAAAAAACCGGTGATATAAAGCCAGGTAAGACGAGTATTTTTGTCCGCTTGATTATATAAAGTCATGAAGCATGAAGCATGAAACATTAAACATTAAACATTTTTGTTATATGCTACATGTTGCATGTTATATGATGATTAGAATTCCACTTTCACATTTTCCTTCTCTTTTTCATCCATCTCAAAAAATTCACGAGCGCTAAATTTTAGCATTCCGGCAATCATATTAGTTGGAAAAACTTGTAATTTTGTGTTGAAGTCGCGAACATTGCCATTGTAGAATCTTCTGGAAGCCATAATCTTGTCTTCAGTATCAGTAAGCTCTCTTTGAAGTTCCAAAAAGTTTTGATTGGCTTTGAGTTCAGGATAATTTTCACTAACGGCAAACAAAGATTTCAAAGTTCCACTGAGCATATTTTCCGCCTCGGCTTTTTCCGCTGTTGTTCCAGCGTTCATTGCCTGCGTTCTCGCCTGTGTCACCTTTTCGAAAACTTCTTTTTCATGCGCCGCATAACCCTTGACTGTGCTAATCAAGTTTGGGATCAAATCATAGCGTCTTTTGAGTTGCACCGAGATATCACTCCAAGCTTCATCCACTCTGTTTTTGAGGGTAATTAGCCCGTTATACATCGCAATTATCGCAATTGCGACAACAACGACAATGCCCAATAAAATTATTCCTACTCCCATATTTTTATTCTTAGTTAATTATATCTAAATTCTATCATTTTTTGATTCCTATGTAAAACCCTAAAATTATGCTATAATTTATACAAGTTAACAATTAATTTATTTTTATGGACATCCTAAAACCCTACTACATCTTTCTAATTCCAATGTTTGTTGGAGGCGTAGTGCAGATAATAAAATTCATAGTTTATTCTATGAAGCATGGTTGGAACATTCAATATGCCATGACGCACGGCCATATGCCGAGTGCCCACACCGGTTTTATTATGTCACTAGTCACTTCCGTGGGTTATTATGATGGCATAAATTCTGGTGCTTTCACAGTCGCCGTGGCTCTCGCTATTATCGTGATTGATGACGCCGCTCGACTTCGCATGTATATGGGCGATCAAGGACGCTATCTCAATATGCTCATTAGACAGTTAAATATAAACGAAGATCAATTTCCTCGACTGCACGAAAGAATGGGCCACCGAATCTCCGAAGTGATTGTCGGTGGAATTCTCGGCGTAATCTTTACGTTAATTCTTGTAAGACTTCTTGGATAAGGTTTATTTTTAAAAAAAAGAATCTGACTAAACTATTTAAACCTATGGAAAATTATTCATTTAAATCTAAATCTTCAGCAGAATATGAAGCTGATGCTATTAGAAAAAAAGCGATAGAAATAAAAAATAAGAGAGCCCCAGAGGAAGAAAAAGATAGTGAACCAACAAAAGAAGATTATGAAGCTGGAGCTGAAAAAATATTTTCTGATTATGAAGCTAAAAAAATAGAAGAATGGGCAGTAAAACTAGTAGAGTCTTGGCACGATGATATAAAACCTGATTATATTTTTTTGACTGATACTAGTGCAACTCCTGCTGGCTATGTATTGAAAGAGGCATGGCAACAGGCCTATCCAAAAGAAAATCTGCCGAAGTTTCTCAGAATTAATCCCAGAGCTTCTCTTGTGACTGGGGAAAAAACAATAATAGGACATGGATATGAACCAGCTAACAGAAGAAATAAAAAAGAAAAAATCAACGAAGAAGAAGCCAATAAATTTATTTCTGAATATATTTCAAATACAATAACAGAGATAAATCCACGCATCATTGTGTTTGACGAAGGAAGTCGTGCTCATGGCATTGGCGCTATTGGAAAATATTCTGAAGATGGTAAGAGAATAAACTATCCCTTAATTGAGGGCACTGGGTTACAAACAGATGATATTAACAATGAAAGAGCAAGAAAAATGGGTGTTTCTTATGACGAATTAGCCTCCGCTCATACTACTAGCTTATTGTGTACTTGCGGGATAACAGCAGAATTTATTTTTAATGCATTAAAGAAAGAAGGAATAGATCCTTCAATCTGGACATCACGACAGTCAAAACAAGATGAGATTCCTGAAAAAAAAGATGAGGGGTACGGTGATTATTTATTAAAAGGAGGTATTATAACAAATAAAAACTTTGGATCATCGAGCGATCTGACATCTCTTCGAAAATCTTTTCATCAAAATAAGATTGATGAAGATATTGTCGGCGTTACACCAAAAGATCCAGAGAAAAGGAAGAAAGCCCTCGAGTATATTTCTGAATTGAAGAAAATTGGAAAAAAAGCAGGACAATCATTGCGTCAAAAAATAGAAGAAATTAAGTAATCTTTTCCAACTCTTCCAAAATAACCTTCTTTTCGTTCCAAGGAATTCTTTGCGCGCCAATCGCCATCACTTCTTCCGCGCCTTTTCCGGTGATGACAAAAATATCTCCGGGCTTTGCAAGTTGCAAGGCCTTTTTGATTGCCTCTCGGCGATCCATGATTATCCAAAAGTTTTCATTTTCGATTTTATTTTTTATTCCACTGGCGACTTCATTTATTATTTGCATCGGATCTTCATTATATGGATCTTCATTAGTGACGATTATATAATCCGCAAAACGCGAAACAATTTCCCCCATCATCGGACGTTTGCCACGATCACGCTCTCCACAGGAACCAAAGACGGAAATAATTCTCCCTTTGGACATCGAATGTCCATCATGGACATTCGATGTCCACGATTCTGAAATAAGCTCATACACTTTTTCCAAACTATCCGGCGTCACCGCATAATCAATGATAATTTCAAGGCCTCGATTATTTGGCACTTTTTCCATTCTCCCTAGCACACCCTGAATTTTTTCCAAAGCGTTTTTTATAATATCATCCGAAATCCCATACGCAAATCCAACACAACTCGCCGCCAACGCATTTTCGATATTAAATAACCCAGGCATATTCAGCTTATAGCTTATAGCTCCTAGCTTATAGTTAGAAAAATTAATTTCTAACTTAATATCTTCTGCTTTAATTAATGTCATTCCGGACTTCCTGACTGCCGGTAGGCATAGGATCTGGAATCTAGATCCTGAAACAAGTTCAGGATGACAAGAATATAAAAATATATTTTTGTTATTATACTTCAAGAATTCCTCCGGATTTTCCATATCCAAATTCACTACTGCATTTTTGGCACCTTTGAAAAGTTTTAATTTAGCTTGGCGATATTCTTCAATGGTTTTGTGATAGTCTAAATGTTCTCGCGTGACGTTGGTGATCACTGCTGTATCATAAACTATTCCCCAAGTGCGAAATTGATCCAGTGAATGTGAGGAAGTTTCTAAAACTAAATATTCGCAACTAGCTTTCACTGCCTGCGCAATAAATTTTTGTACTTGAAAACTAGAAAGAGTTGTGAATTTGGTGGCATTCACCCATTCTTTTTCGCCCAATTTGAAATTAATCGTCGACGCCATCGCCACACTCGCGCCTGACTCTTCCAAAATTTTTGTGATCATCTGCACAGTCGTAGTTTTTCCATTCGTTCCAGTGACGCCAATAATTTTTATATTTTTAGAAGGCCTGCCTGCCGATGAGGCAGGAAAACCATACATAAAATTCGCCAAGATAGCTTGGAAAAGATGGTAGATGTTTTTGATAGATTGTGGAATAAGCTTTTTTACCATGTTTGTTTTCGAGCAAAGCGAGAAACTACAAACATGAGTATCCCGCAAAAATTCGCTCTAATAATTTTGAATTATCCCTAAACTAGTCGCTAGACGGGCCACGCACATAAATCATTAAATTAAATAAATCCTTATTGGAATTTTGTGCGGGACACTACCTTCTTACAAAACTTTTTACTTTTTGAATTATTCTATACCCCCAATACCTCACTGGACTAATAATAATATCATAACTCCCAGGGAATTCAACTGGTTCAGTGTTTGGAGAAAATCCTAGCTTAAACCTAGTCACTCCCTCCCATGATCTTCCTTTTTTATTATTCACCTTTACTCCGCAAAAATCATACTTCTTGCATCCAGCTTCGCGTGCGTCTTGAATTTGACGCCATTGCAAGAGATGCGGCGCCATCAAATTTTTATATTTATCATCCGATGCTCCGTGCAAATAATAGGCAGTATCTTCGTAAAAAACAACGATATTAGCTGCGATAATTTTCTCGTCATATTCTGCCACATATAATTTAATTATATTCTCCGGAATAATTTCAAACATCTTTCGATAATATTCATCGCTGTGAGTTTTAATCCCTTGTCGCTCAGACATAACTTTTGTCAGTCTCAAAAACTCTTCAGTATAAAAATCCTTGTCATGCCGAACTTGTTTCGGTATCTCTAAATCAGAATTAGATCCTGAAACAAGTTCAGGATGACAATTATTAAAAACTTTTATTCCCTTTTTCTCCGCCAATTTTATATTATAGCGTGTCTTACTTTTCATCCCCGCCAAAAGTTCTTCTTCGCTTTTTGAAATATCTACTATCAGAGTTTCCTTCGGTTGCATATCATGCGGAGCTTTAGTAATTTTATTTTTCGTATTATTTTTAATTAAGTTTAAAATTTTCTCATTTTCCGGCTCAATCCGAATCCACCCCACCTTTTCTTTTTTCGCTAAATCAATTAATTTTTCCATGTCATGCTGAACTTGTTTCAGTATCTCTTCTTTGGATCCTGAAATAAATCCAGGATGACAAATGACAGGACCACGAGGCACATAAAAATATTTCCCCACTATCGGCAAGCTATGCTCAATTATACCGGCATAAAAATAAAAATCCCCTTCTCCTTTATAAGGAGAAGGTGCCCGTAGGGCGGATGAGGTAATTTCAAAAGTCTTTCGCCCCACCGCCTCCTGAAATTTCCGCCACTGCTCAGATTGCAAAAAGTCTTTTTTATTTTCTAAATTTTCGTACATTCGTATATTTGTAATAGATTAGTAATTCGTAAGAATTATTTCCTCCCCAAATTCCTAAGCGCCATCTTCACTCTCTGTCCCACATCTTTTACATCCAACGGAACAATCTTAAGAGCATCGCGCGCTTCGGTGACGCTGTAGCCCATCGTGATAAGTGCTTCGATTGCATCTGAATCAATTGTCGCTTCCTCTTTTTCGCCAGTAGTCATGTCCGCTACTTTGTTTCGCAGTTCCAAAATAACTCGCTCGGCGGTTTTTTTGCCAATGCCGGAAACTTTTGTGAGAATCGATGGGTCTTCGTTGAGAATAGCAGTCTTGATTGTTTTGGGCGTAGCAATAGAAAGAATTCCCATGCCCGCTTTTGGACCGATACCAGAAATGGAAATCAAAAGTTCAAACATTTCCAATTCTTCGCTCGTCAAAAAACCATACAGTGCCAGAGTGTCTTCCCGCACATAGGTGTGAATAAACAAACTCACTTCCGGTATTCCCGCCACTTTCCCAAAAGTATAAGCTGACAAATATACTTTGTAGCCAATATTATTCACATCCACTACCGCATAGTTACTTTTGAGATATTCAATTTTCCCCGTTAGTTTTGCAATCATATCTATATTGTCCTTTTAATTTAGTCTTTAGTCAATTCCACCCTTAGCCTCCTCGCCAAAACACTCCCGTCGTCATTTTTATATTCCCCTTCCTGAGCAACTCTTTTAAATCCTTGTTTCATAAGCAATTCATAAGTTCTACCACCTTCTGGCACATGAGCAATTAATTTTTTAGCTCCGGAAACTAACTCTCTCTCATTAGTCTCTCGGGAAAAATTATCTCCGAAATAGAATTTTTGCAAGAGTGGATCAATATTCATAGCACCCAAATATCTTTCGCCCTCCGGTAATTTTTTTATCCCATCGAAATTCGACGAGCGCATAAAACCCGCTAGGTTTTCTAATTTTTTATCTCCACTTTTTCCATCTTTATCAAAATAGACCAAATAGAATTTTGCATCGTGCTCCAAATGTTTTTCAAAATCATTCATTAGCCTTTCCAAATCTTCTTTTGATTTGTGAGAATTGTTCGCGAGATACATTTCCCGAAGTCTACCTATCAATTCTGAATTTTCTAAAACCTCTTTCCCGCTAATTTCAGAAATTTCCAAACCTTTTATATCTTCTAGGCTTTGCACTTCGCCTTCTTTTTTCCCCGCAATCAAAAGCGAAGCTACGAGATCAATTTCGATTCGGCTTTGTTCCAAATCTTTCAAAATTTTTGCAATTTTTTCCTCATCCGGTTTTTCTCCATCTTTCAACTCATCACTAAATCGAGAAATGATATTATGCGCTTTTCGCAAAAGTTCCGTTTGCACACTAGCAGGAAGTTCTTTTTGATTGTCTTTATAAATAATTTTTGATAATTCTTCATCTTTTTTCTGTGCTAAATCCCCAAGCTCGACAATTTTAGCAAAAACTTTTTGTGCTTCTTTGGTTTCTATTTTTTCTCCAATGTCTATAATTTTCTGTCCATTATTTTGATCAAATTCCTGAGAAAGGAAACACTTCAACCCCTCTTCTCTGTATTTTCTAGTAAAAGCTATTAGATCTTTTCCGTTTCCATTGAGATCCATTTCGTAAGCTAAAGAAGCAACCCAAGATTGTTCTCGCCAGCTCAATTTTAACATTTTTACATGACAATTATCCGCAAACTTATTAGTTATATCGTCGACATATCCAAAATCTTTCAAATGTGAAATTTTCTCAGCATAATCATTGTCAGTCTCATCTTTTCGCTGAGGAATATTTTCATCTACTTTCCATAATTTTGTTCTCTCCTTAACCTCTTTCCCACCAATATCAACATACGTTGAAACATTTTCATTTTCTCTTTGATTTTTTTCTTCTTCATTTAATAAACTAAAAATGTATTTCAAATTTTCTGCGCCGTTGTCAAGAGAAATAATTCCTCCAGTCTCCTCATCAAGCAAAACTACTTTCATATTTTTTGTAGGAATTTTTTCACCATCAAAAATAAAAAATTCCTTCCCCATATAATACTGAACGTCTTTTAACATTATATAAGGAGAGCCAGTGCTAATTTCTTTTGTTGGTCTAGCATAACCAAGCCTTTCTCCCAAAGAAAATTGATAAAAATCCGCATGGCTAATTAATCCTTTTTCCAATAAATAGCTACAATTATTTTTCAAAAATTCATCTCTTCCCTCTTCCTTATCAAGCCTACTTGTATTTTTCTTTAACCATTCAAAGCTGGGTCTTATATATCCATCTTGTTTTTCATCATAAACTAATAATATTCCGTTTTCATCACGTTTGGCTTTTAAGTCTCGAAAGAGCGTTGTTGCAAAATGCAATTCTTCCATGTTTAATTTTTCTCCATTTTTTACCTCTACTCCTTGCCCCCATTGAATATTATTTTCATAAGTATCCCATAAATTGAGATAGTATTCCTTGTTCCTGATTAATTCCGGATCAAAAGCATCTTCTATGCTCTCAGGAACATTGAATAATGATTTTGTTTTTATTTCTTTTCCACTATTTTTTGATTCCTCAAAATCTTCTATGGAAACAACTTCCATATCTTGTAAAAACTTATAGACCGCTCCAGCTCCTCCTGATAATTTTTCCTCTTTTTTTCTAACTCTTCCAATTCCTTGTTGTCTCATTTTTTGAAAAAGTTCTGCTGTTTTTAGGGTATCAATGTTCACAACACTAATTTCATTTTCATATCTCAAAACACCTTCTTCTTCAAGAAATTTCAATATCTTTTTTTTAATCTTTTCATCTTTTTCTATCGAATCTTTCTTGCCTTCAACTTTGTTTTTTTCTATCATTCCTGCCTTAGAAAAAGCGTTGTCCATTTTAAACATATTTTTCACTTATATTTCCTTTATTTTATCACGATAGTCAAAAAAGATGAAATAAAAAAGGCAGCCACGTTGGACTGCCCGAAATTATTTTCACACCTCCTTTGAGAGTTTTCACTCCACTTTTAGAATTATCACCGTGACATCTTTCGATGCCCCCTTTAAGGCTCCAAGAACAGCCCTTTCTATTTTTTCCTCTAGAGCTGGAGCCGGAGCCGGAAGATGTTTTCCAACAATTGAATTTAGAAATTCAATCGGGTCACACCCTAAAGCTTCACATAACCTCCATATGTTATTGAGTACTATTGGAGGATTAGTTGTTTCCATCGCAGTGCCCATAGTCTGCGAAATACCAATTCTATCGGCAAGTTTTTTTTGTGTTAATCCAAGAGCCTGTCTTCTTTTTTTTACTTCCTCGCCTATAGTTTTTTTAAATTCCTCAAATTCTATCATCTTAAAACCTCCTTTTTTTATTTCTCCTTATTTCCAAATCCACAAGCCAGCCTTATGGATTCGTAATAAGGGCGGAAGTTTGTGTGGTTCACAAATTCTTCCGCCGTTAATGGTTTTGGTTTTAATTAGGAGACCAAAAACTCCACTTTTACTCTATCATAACTTTCTCATATCCAGTGGGGGTTCTTAATGAATCCTCCCAAACCCACCGGTAAGTCCAGTCATCCCATTTCTTGGAATGACCTTGTACCACCGATCTATAAATTCTCTGGCCCTCTGGCACAGGCCGACTAACTAAATAATACTCGCCCCTGCCAATCAATGCTCTCATAAATACATCCGCACCCCCCTGACCGTATTTATAAGCAATTAAACACTCTTCTATTTTTTTCGCTTCTTCAATAGTCATTTTTCTCATCTTTTCCTCCTTGCTCGATCTGATCCGCCGAGCTGGATAATTTTTCCATCAGTGTAGTTATCGACCATCCGCCTAATTGCGAATCTGGGTTTTTACAGTTTACTTATTTTTTAAACAACCCTCAAATTTTTCATCATAACTGCGTAGTATACCATTTTCTAATCATTTCGTCAATAATATTTGATACATTTTATTTGTTTTGTCTTCATTATCCCTACCATAAAAGACTATTTTGGCTTATTTTCGTTGAAAAAGTGTCATTTTTTATATTGACAAATATCAAATAATCTGCTAGAATTAGAGTATAAAATCAATAAAAAACCAAAAAATATGACAAAAAACACAAACCAACAATTAATCCCCCACGAAAGAATAATTGGCAAAATCTATATGATTCGCGGGGAAAAGGTAATGTTCGATCGCGACTTAGCCGAACTTTACAATGTAGAAACAAAAGCGCTAAACAAAGCTGTCAAAAGAAATTTAGATCGTTTTCCAGAAGATTTTATGTTTCAATTAAATGAAAAAGAGGCGAAAATTCTAAGGTACCAATTTGGAACCTTAGAAATGGGACAGTATTCAAAATATCTCCCTTATGTTTTCACCGAACAAGGCGTCGCGATGCTTTCGGCAGTTTTGAAAAGTAAACGAGCGGTAGCGGTCAGCATTCAGGTGGTGCGAACTTTCGTAAAACTTCGAGAAATTTTGTCCACACATAAACAACTACAAGAAAAAATGGAAAAGATTGAAAGTAAATATGACAAGAATTTCAAAATAGTTTTTCAAATGATTGCTAGTCTGATGAAAGAAGATGCAATGCCAAAAGATAAAATTGGTTTTAAATAAAATTATTCTCCTTTGTCATGCTAAATTTATTTCAGCATCTCAAATTAGATCCTGAATCAAGTTCAGGATGACAAGTCAACAAAATGTTTAAGGATCAATTGCAACAATTCGGCCTGACTAAAACCCAATCCGCGGTGATGGACTTTCTTTTTGAGTTTGGCGAAGCCAAAGCCAGAGACATTGCCAAAAGCATCAATCAGCCTCGCGGAGTGGTGTATAAAGCCATGGAAGAACTTTTAGCACTGGAACTTGTGGAAAAAATTGAAAAAACCAAAGAAGTGGCGCGCTTTCGAGCTACTCATCCGCGCGCTTTGGAAAAGATATTAGAAAGCAAAGAAAGAGAAATTAGCCAAAACAAAAAGATTTTTGAAGAAGTGCTCCCCTCCTTGGTTTCTAACTATAATCTCACCATTAATAGACCAGGGGTAAAATTCTACGAAGGCGCCGAGGGCATGGAAAAGATTTTGGATGATACACTCACAACTCAAACTGAAATTCTGCTTTTCATAAACACCGATTCTCTAAACGAAGAAGAGAAGTTTAAAGAAATAAACGCAGAATACAAACGAAAAAGAATTCGGCGTGGTGTGAAAAAAAGAATTCTGCGGGTTGGGAAAAAACCAGAAATGGCTTTTGGGACTAGCGATGATAGATATGATGCTATTACTGAAATCAAATATCTAGAAAAAACTAACTTCCCTTTCAAATCTGATGTGCAAATTTACGACGGTAAAATCTCCCATCAGATAATTGACGGGGCCAATATCATTTCCATTCTGATTGAAGATAAAAACATCTATGCGATGAATAAGGCGTGGTTTGAAATGTTATGGGAGATAGCCACAATTTAACCTCATCATCCGCCTCATCGGCGGACAAGCCATACCTCATCGGCAGGCTTGCTTGCCAAAACTTGAAAGCTATGCTAAAAATAGGAGAGTCTAAAAGTTTATAAAGTCAAAGGTTTATAAAGTCAAAGGTTCGATAAAGATGTTCTTTATGGACTTGTAACTTTATAGACTTGTAACTAAATTTTATGCCAATCATCAAATCAGCCAAAAAGTACATGCGAGTGACTGAGAGAAAGACCCAAAAGAATAATAAAATTAAGGGGCAATTTCGAAGCGCAATCAAAATCACAAAAACTGCTCTTTCTAAGGGCGAAATCGACAAAGCGCAAGAATACTTGAAAAAATCCCTGAAAGCCTTGGACAAAGCTGTTCAAAAGAAAGTTCTCACTAAAAACGGCGTCGCCCGCATGAAATCCCGACTTAATAAGCAAGTCAAAACCGCCGCCACAGCAAAGAAATAGTCAGAACCACTGATTAGCGCTGATTATCCTGATTACACTGAATTTTTTTATAAAAAAACAAACCATGAGGTTTGTTTTTTTGTTCAAGTGAAATCATGTGAGCTCATGTGATAATCAGTGGTTCTGATTTAAAGTTCCACCACAAACTTATCCAACGCCAATTTTATCTCGACTTTCCCAGTTTTGACAGCAGTATCAATTTCTCCCAGCGTCTGATAAATTTTCTTTAACTTGGAAAATGTGAAACTCCGCATTTGAGACAAAGTTTTTTTGACGACAAAGGGATGAAGTTTGGTCATGCGAGCGATATCAAATTCGGCGCGCATGCCTTTTTCATATAAATCTGCAACTTTGAGCATATTTCTAAATTGATAGAAAAACATCGACAAAAGATAGAATGGGTCATCGCCTTTTTTCAAATGTTCATGCAAAAGCCTAAGGGCTTCTTTTTTGTTATTCGCGCCAAGTGCATCCACTGTTGCAAAAATATTACTATTCAAATCAGCTTTGACTAGAAGCTCCACATCCTTTTCGCTAATCAAATTTTCTCCGGCATAAGACACTAGTTTTTGAATTTCTTGAAATAACAAAAAATTATCCTCTCCACAAAAAGCAATCAATTTGGAAAGAGCACCCTTAGAAATACTTGAAATAGGATTGGTGTCTTTCAAGGTTTTTAGGATCCACGCTTCTAGTTTAAGGCCGGATAATTTTTCAAAATACTGACTTTTACTTCCTGAGTTTTTGTCCACTAAAAATTTATAAAGAGCGTTGTTTTTCTTGGGCATCTCACTTTCCCAAAAAATTATCACCGCGTCCAAGTCTTGCCCTAAATTTTTTTTCTTTTTCAAAAATTCCAGAATTTTTTTCTGTTCCTCGGCCAAAGTTTTGGAAATTAGGTTTTTAATAATTATAAGTCTCTTAGGCGCTAATAAATTCGGGGTGTTTATAGCTTCGACAATTTTTCTTGAACCCTCATTCTCATCTGCATAGTCAAAAACTGACAAGCCCGAACCGGACTTGTCAGAAGATAAAAATTTATTTTTTATTTCGCTAATTTTTTGGCTAGAGCGAAGTGCATCATCACCAAAGAGAAAAATAATCATCGCTGTAAGTAGTAAGTATAAAGTAGCAGGTATAAAGCAAAGACTACAGAAATCCTAGCTTTCTACTTTCTACTCGCTACTTTCTACTGATTAATTGGTTCCCATCTAAGCGCTTGTCCTGGTTCTAGAATATCTACCCAGATTTGCCCTGGAACAAATTTTATCTCTGCTCCTGAATTATCATAGAAAAATAATTTACTATCAATTTTCGATTTGTCTTTTTTCCAAGTTCCTTCATATTCTTTGCCATTGAAATAATATTTGGCTGGACCGCTATCGGTTTCGTCATACCACGGATCGCCAATTTCTACATTATTATACCGCCCACTAATACTTTCTACCCCGGTATTTTTTATTGTTTCCACACCCTCCCATGGATCCTGTAAGCCCAAGGCTTTATAGTCTTTACTGTTAACAATCTGCTCAGATTTAGCAAACATCACCACTACATTTTTCGGCGCTAATCTCTGATTGTTGTTTCTGTCAGTATCCTCTTTGTTTCCCCATTCTCGAAGATATGAATTGGAAATTTTTTCATATTTATATTCAGCATTATATGGTTCGACAAAACCTACCTGAAGCTTTCCTCCATTTGGTCGTTGCTCAATAGGAGATTCTTCTTGATGAGCATAGCCAGAAAAATTACTTTCCATTCGAAGGTTTAGATTTTTCATAGCTGATAAGATTTTTTCTCCCGTGATATGTCCGGAATCTTCCATGCGCATTACGGGATCACTTTGCCAATTCCATCTTTCACAATAATTAGTTGTCATACAATCTATTCTGTCAATTATATTTTTATTCAAAAGATCAAGAGCGAAATGTGATCCACCCCAATGAACAAAAAAAGCATCTAATCCACCAGCCAAAGCAATGTGATCATGACGAGCACTTCTGATCGCTCCAACTTCTTTGGGAAGATTGCAAACATAAACGCCCAAAAGACGTGTGTTAGATGAGGTATAGGCCGGAAGTTCAATTATCATATCCGCCTCGGAAAATCCGGCGGCCGGACGAGCCTGCACATCTGATGGTTGCATCACCGCTACGGGACGACGATTCCAATTGTCACAACTTAGTCCAGAAATCGGACTAACCGGCCCCGTGTTAGCTGGTCCAGAACTGGTTTGTTTTTTGTTCAAATCTATTTGCTTAACATTGGAAGTATTGGATTTTTGAAAAAAATAAAATCCCCCCGCTACGATTGCTATTGCAAGAATAGCAATGATTATTTTTTGTTTTTTAGTCATATTTACGAAAATACTAATTAAACTAAATTACGAATTCGCATTTTCGCTTGATTCGTACTTTAGTAAATTAAAATTATTTATAAAAAATTATTTCTGACACTTCTTACAAATAAAAACACTCCTCTGCCCCAGTGTTTCTCTTTTAATTATTGTACCACATTTTTTGCATTTTTGCTTTTCTTTATTATACACCATTAAAACTTTTTGAAAATTCCCCGGTGCGCCAGATGTGTCGCGATAATCACTGTCAGAAGTTCCCCGCATTTTTACAGCCTTTTTGAGGATTTTTATAGTCGCTTTGTATATTTTTTCTAAATCTTTTTTTGAGATTGATTTCACTGTTCTTTCTGGTAAAACTTTAGCATCAAATAAAATTTCACTCCGATAGATATTACCAATACCGGAAATTAAATTTTGATCCATCAAAATTATTCCAATTTTTACCTTCGGTTTTTTCTCTAAAATTTCTTGAAATTTTTTGAAAGTAAATTTCGGATCCAGCGCGTCAATCCCCAACGCTTTTATTTCTTTTAAATTATTTATCTTTTCCGTATCATCCAAAACAATTTTGCCAAATTTTCGCAGATCCGAAAATTCCAAAGTTCTTCCCGATTTTAGAAAAAATTTATGCCTGATATACTGATTAACCCTATCTTCGAAATAGCTTTTAGCTTTTAGCTTATAGCTTTTAGATTTTATTAAAAGGTGGCCGGTCATCTTGAGATGAATATACAAAGTTTTCCCTCCCGACAAATCAATGAATATATTTTTTCCAATTCTCCTTGCGCCGATAATTTTTCTATTTTGAATTTTCTTCGAAAATTCATCCGCCGATGAGGCGGGCTTAATCGCTTTCAGCCACTCACTCCAAAAACTAACGATTGTGTCGCCCTTTATTTTTTTATTTAAGTCGCTTACGACTGTTTGGACCTCAGGTAGTTCTGGCATAGGAATAGCTTATAGCTACTAGCTTTTAGCTTCTAGTAAATTAAGAATTTAAATTTTTTATCATAACATTATGAATTCACCATAAATTTTATTATACCTAAAAGCTAAAAGCTAAAAGCTAACAGCTAGATAGTCCCCCAATTATCCCCCGCCTTCACATCCACTACTAGCGGGACTTTGAGCTTATAAACGCCTTCCATAATTTCTTTGACTTTCCTACCGACTTCCTCGGCTATTTCCTCTTTAACTTCCAAAATTATTTCGTCGTGCACTTGAAGAATTATTTTAACATCTGGATTATTTTTATATTCTTCATACACTACAATCATCGCGAGCTTCACAATATCGGCTGACATGCCTTGAATGGGCATATTAATTGCCATTCTTTCCGCACTGTTTTGCACCATAAAATTTGAAGAATTTATCTCTGGGATATAACGACGGCGCCCCATTTCGGTTTCCACAAATCCATTGATTTTGGCAAATTCCTTGGTCGATTTCATATACTGCGCCACGCCGGTAAATTTTTCAAAATAAGCATCGATAAATCTCTTGGCGTCATCGCGAGAAATTCCAGCTGAAACTGAAAAACCAAAAACACTCATGCCATATATCACTCCGAAATTCAAAGCCTTAGCAGAACTTCGCATTTTCTGCGTCACTTGCGAAAGTGAAACCTTATTTATTTCAGAAGCGGTGGCAGTGTGAATATCAGACCCAGCATGAAAAAGTTCAATCATTTTTTTGTCACCTGAAACGTGCGCTACAGCGCGAAGATCAATTTGCGAATAATCGGCGCTCACTAATTTATATCCAGCCTCGGCTTCGAAAGCTACTCGAAGAAGTTGTCCAAGATCGGTGCGAATTGGAATGTTTTGCAAATTAGGTTCCGAAGAAGAAAGTCGCCCTGTCGCTGTGACGGCTTGATTGAAAGTGGTGTGAATGCGGGAATTTTCATCTACAAGCAAGGGTAGAGCATCGAGATAGGTAGTTTTTAATTTAAAAATTTCTCGGTATTCTTCGATCTTCTCAGCAATCTTAAATTCTCCTTTGATTTTTTGGAGCTCCGCTGAAGCAGTAGAAAATCCGGTCTTGCCTTTTTTGATGTCCGCCGTTGGAATTTGAAGTTTCACAAAAAGAATTTCCGCTAATTGTTTAGGAGAATTAATATTAAATTCAATTCCGGCCAACTCATAAATATTTTTTTCTAAATTTATTATCCTAGCATTTATTTTTTCCGCAATGCCTTTGAAAATAATAGTGTTTAGTTTTACCCCGTGCGTTTCCATTTCGGCCAAAATTTTAACTAACGGCATTTCAATTTTAGAAAAAACATTTTCTAAATTATCCTCCTTTTTTTGTTCTACTGATATTTTGGCAATTTTTTGTGAAAAAATATCCTTGAGTTTCCAAATATAGTCGGCTGTCTTGCATTCCTTGTTTGCAATTTCTTCCGACGTTTCCATCTCTAGTCCTAATTGCCCTTTCTTTTTTTCAGAAACTATTTCTTCGCCTAATTGTTCCAAAACTAATCTAGGAAGGTCCATTTTTGCTCCTGGATTTAGCATATAAGCGCCCAGCATCACATCATACATTTCACCTTTTAAATTAATATTATTTTGTTTTAATATTTTTATACTATTTTTCAAATCATATCCAATCTTATTGATATTTTCATTCTCCAGAATAGCTTTCAGCTTATAGCTTATAGCTTTTAGCTTTACAAAACTGGCTCGACCGGTTTTCCAAGAAAATGCTACCCCCTCAGCTCCCCCTCGAATTACAATCGCAATTTCTTTTTGCGCACTCAAATTTTCAAAAAATTCTTCTGCTTTATCATCTGTAATTAATTCATATTTGAAATCTTTTATCCCTTGCACATCATTCGCAATTAGTGGATTAGCATTTATTTGCAGATTAGCATCATTATTTGGGATGCGCTTGATCAATGAAAAGAAATTTAACTCCTGAAAAAGTTTCACTAATTTTTGTCGATCAAATTCGTGCGTTTTGGCTTCTTCTAAATTTAATTCTACTGGAACATCAGTGCGAATTGTCGCTAAACTTTTACTTTGAATAGCTTGCATCTTATCCCGTTCCAATTTTTCTTTGACTGACCCTTTAATTTCATTTAGATTTTCATAAACACCTTCAATCGTCCCATATTTTTGCAAAAGACTTGAGGCCGTTTTTTCTCCAATACCCTTGACGCCCAAAATATTATCCGATGGATCACCGCGAAGACCCTTATAATCAATAATTTGACTTGGTTTCAAGCCATACCTTTCAAAAACTTTTGCCTCATCATACATCACTGAATCCGTGAGCCCTCGGCGCATTGTGTATACTTGAGTTTTTTCGCTCACAAGTTGCACTGTGTCCAAATCCCCCGTCACAATTATATTTTCAATATCAGCATAATCATTTTCCGATTTTCTAATCATCGTCCCAATCACGTCATCCGCCTCAAAGCCAGCTTTTTCATAAATTGGAATGCCCATGGCGCTCACCACTTCTTTCACTCTTTCAATTTGCGCATAAAGTTCATCCGGCGCTTTTGTTCGTGTCGCCTTATATTCCTTATATTCCTCATGGCGAAAAGTCGGTCCCGCCAAATCAAAAGTCGCCAAAATATAGTCTGGCTGAAACTTGAAAATAACGCTCAGTATCGTGGATGCAAATCCATACACCGCATTTACCAGCTCCCCACTTTTAGTCATTAGCGGAGGAAGAGCATGATACGACCTATGAATGATTGCATTACCGTCTATTAGAATAAGTTTTTTTGGTTTGTTTAGCATATTATTAGTATATCGTTAAGTATAAAATATTACAAAAAGCTATTTTGCCATACTCCAAAGTACCTTATATATACTCATAAGCATAGCAATTATATATTCATCTTCTATTAAAATTGCCAGTGGCGTTTTTGGTTGCCAGATCACAGCTTTATTAGCAAATAAATAAAAACTAGTGCTAAAAAAATCAAAATTTTCTAAAAATCTAGTTTCTCGAAGCTCGCCAATATCTCTTTTTTTAAAAGACATAGCGTCTTCATCACAAAAAACAAGCAACTTTGTTTTTACTCCTCTTTTAATTCTTTTTCTAATTTGTTTTTCCACCCGACTTAATGAAATAAAATCATTTAAACTTTTAGATGAACCAAAAAATAATATTTCGTCACGAGCTTCGTCAAACACCTGCTCAAAAACATCAATTATATCTTCTTTTTTTATTAGTGTTTTTATTTTAGTTGGTAGTTCTCCTTGTTTATAAGAAACCATAAGATCAGGCAATATACTTTCAAATTTATCTACTGTATTTTTTAGTTGTTTATTTTTGTTTTTAAGCAACTCGGCAACAGCTGACGGAGATTCTACCATAAAACTTTTGGTATAATTTTTATTTTGAGAAAAGTTTGTCAATTTATGCTTCTCTAGCCCAGCAATTATCTTATAAACATTCGGCCGAGATATATTTATTTCCCTAGCAAGATTTGAGATTGAACTAGGACCATTTTCTAATGATAAAATATAGAGTTTTTTTTCATACTCTGAAAGGCCTAATTCCTCTAAGCTTTTGTATAAACTGTCGATTACTTCTTTTTTCATATATTTTAAACTAAATTTGGCATATTTGTATACTTATATTATACGCTTACTTGAAATAGTTGTCAAACTAAATGAAACCTATTGACAATATTGTAACCATATGCTATACTGCTTTGTCAAGTTAAGTATGCGGCTTAGCTTGAAGTACTCTTAAAAATCACATAAAAAAGGAGTGGAATTTCATGAAAATTCTTGTTATCGATGATTTAGAAAAAAACAGAGCATCAGCTCAAGAGCAATTAGGCCAAGATCATGATTTAACCATAATTGGAAGTTACAAAGAAACTTTCGACTACCTTTGGTACGGAGATACAAATCTTATCGAAAAATTAATGGCGGAAAAAGGTTTTCCAGCCAAAAACCCCGAACCCAAGTTTATAGAAAAAACTCCTTGGGATAAAGCTTTTGACAAAGTAATTAAAAGCCCTAGTGTTTATTGGGATGTTGTTTTAACTGACGCGATGATGCCTTTTGATTACAAGGCTCACCAACATGATCCTGGTTATGGGGAAGAAAAGATGGTTGGTTACCAAATAGCATTTAATGCTATTAGTATGGGTGCAAGTTCCGCAATAATATTCTCCCAACATCATCACCAAAGTGCAGAGGGACGTATTCTTGAATATTCATCACTTTTTTTCGGACGTCATTTTAAAGAAATATTCAAGTTTACCAATGGTACAAAACTTGGTTTTTTCCAAGACACTGGTGAGGTTAAAAACTGGAAGAAAGCTCTTGAGAAACTTCTTGAGAGCTAAAATACAAACAGGCAGGCGCCGAGAACTTCGACCCTGCCTGTTTTTTTTGTTTCAAAAATAATTTCTTTTCTACATTTTGCTTCTTATCTCTTCCCAAGTGACACCACTATATTTTTCAATCTCTTTTAACAAATAATACAGCACGTCTTTTCTTATCTCTGATTGAATAGTGATTGATTTTTGATTTGCTGGCCAAGTTGCTTTGTAGTGACTTCCGTCTCCGCCACTTAAATCTATTTCAAAACCACAACGCATCAGTGCCCTTATAAATTTCTTCCTTTTGATATTTCCCGGAAGTTGACTACGCGAGGGCATATTCTTGATTGTGTTCGTTAATATTTTTTACATTAGCTTCCTTCGCATAGGAAGAAGGAATTTCAAAAGAAGTCAAAATAGCATCTTTAATGTTTTTATCTAATTCTTTTTCATCTTTTCCTGAAGTGACAATAGAACCAAATCTAAAATTTGTGCTTATACCAATAATAGCATCGCCTTCTTTTTTAAATTCAAAATTAATCGGTCCATAAAGTCTAAAATACCTGTTTATATCAACAAGTCCTTGTGGCGCAAAATCTTTACCACTAATTGCTTTTAACAAATAATCTTTAGCTTTTTTTGTAATCGACATATATTTTAGACGCCTTAATTACACTATTAATACTAATAGGATTTGAATTTATATCAAATTTTATGATAAATGTCAAATCACTATCTTATTATACCACATTTTCGTTATTCTCCTATTTCTCCATCAACTCCATATTATAAATCACCACATCATCAACTGGCTGATCATTAGGAGCGGTTTGGACGTTTTCGATTTTTAGGGCGATGTCGATGCCAGAAACTACTTTGCCAAAAACCGTGTAGCTGGGTGGGAGTTGCGCGCCAGGGCTCGCGGTGACGATGAAAAATTGAGAACCATTAGTGTTTGGGCCGGAGTTAGCCATCGCAAGAGCTCCTTGGAGATATTTTTCCTTACCAGTAAGCTCGTCATTAAATTTATATCCTGGTCCACCAGTTCCCCACATGGATTTTTGTGAATCATCCTTGGAAAGTGGATCACCCGCTTGAATCATAAAACCTTTGATCACCCGATGAAATTTCGTGCCGTTATAGAATCCTTTTTTTGCAAGATCGGCAAAATTCTTAGCAGTTTTAGGCGCGCTGTCGAATAGTTCTACCTCAATATCACCTAAGCTTGTTTTAATTAGCACCAGTTGTGTCTTTTCTTCATTCATATCGTTTTCATTTAATATATTAGTCAGCACACCCCCGCCAAAG